>NZ_JBSSCZ010000010.1:0-107770 GCF_054060215.1 Thermostichus sp. OS-CIW-30
ATCGTATTCTTGGCCTATGCGTGATGACAACGATATTCACATGGCCGACACTGCGTTTTTAAAGGGCGTCGGCTACGGTCGGCGCTATCCTTCCCTGCCCTGAAGGACGGGGCTTGCCGCGCCTTTTGGTCAGCGGTGCGGAGCACTTTGGAGGCCAAGGCGGGGGCGGTAGTCTATAATCCTGCCAATTCCCCTAATGCGTTCGCGCCAGCGGTGCGGAGCACTTTCGTCGCCATGACTGAGGCTGTCTCTACTGCCGATTCTGCCTTGCTGACCGTACAAGGGCTGCGGGTTTTCTTGCCCAGCCGTGCAGCTGGCGAGCCCTCGGGATCCCCGGTGGTGGACGGGCTGTCTTTCCAGATCGGGATCGGCCAGACCTTAGGCCTGGTGGGGGAGTCGGGATCCGGCAAAACCATGACCGCCCTGACGCTGATTGATCTGCTGCCCAGCTCGGCCCGGGTGGAGGGCAAAATCCTCTTCAAGGGCCCTGACGGAACGGTGGACTGGCTGCAGTTGGATCCCCGGCAACGGCGGCGCTATCGCGGATCCCAGATCGCCATGATTTTCCAGGAGCCGAGCACCGCCCTCAACCCCCTCTACACCTGTGGCCAGCAGTTACAGGAAACCTTGAGGGCCAACACCTCCCTGAGCCCGGCGGAGATCCGCGCCCAAGCCATTCGCCTGTTTGAGGAGGTGCAGCTTTCTCCCCAGATGCTGGAGCGCTATCCTCATCAGCTCTCCGGCGGCCAAATCCAGCGGGCGGCCATTGCCTGTGCCATCGCCTCCAATCCCCAACTGTTGATTGCCGATGAGCCGACCACCGCTCTAGATGTTACGGTGCAAGCGGAAATCCTGCGCCTGCTCTGGGAGCTGCAGCAGCACCGGCAGATGGCCATCCTCTTCATCACCCACGATCTCAATTTGGTGGCCGAACTGGCAGATCAGGTGGTGGTGATGCGCCGGGGCCAAGCTGTGGAACAGGGATCGGTGGAGCAGATCTTTCGGGATCCCCAGCATCCCTACACCCGCGGCCTGTTGGCCTGTCGCCCGGTGTTGGAGCGGCGGTTGCGGCGGTTGCCCACCGTCCAGGATTTTCTGGAAAAAGGGGGATCCCCAGAGGAGCAGTGGCAGCAGGTGGAGATCCCGGCTGCCGTTCGCGTAAGCGGGACGGAGTCCTTAGAGGAAGAACGGCTGCGCCGGCTGTACAGTCAGCCCCCCCTACTGCAGGTGCGGGATCTGCGAACCCACTACGCCGTCCGTCGAGGGCCATTTGGCCGCCAGGTGGGCGAGATCCGAGCTGTGGATGGGATCAGCTTTGACCTCTACCCCGGAGAGACCTTGGGGCTGGTGGGAGAGTCCGGCTGCGGCAAAACCACCCTGGGGCGAACCCTGTTGCGCCTGGTCCGTGCCAGCTCTGGCCAGGTGATCTACGACGGCGAGGAGCTGCTCCGCTTGCCGCCCCAACGCTTACGTCGTCTCCGCCGCGAGATTCAGCTGATCTTTCAGGATCCGGCAGCCTCACTGGATCCGCGCATGAGTGTGGGAGCCAGCGTCATAGAGCCAATGGCCCTGCACGGGATTGGGAGAAATGCTGCTGAGCGACGAGCACGGGCCCAACGCCTGTTTGAACGGGTAGGGTTGGATCCGGAAGCGCTGGATCGCCTGCCCCACCAGTTTTCCGGAGGACAGCGGCAGCGGATCTGTATTGCCCGCGCCCTGGCCTCGGAGCCCCGCCTGATCGTCTGCGATGAGGCAGTGTCTTCCCTGGATGTCTCCGTGCAGGCCCAGGTGCTGAACTTGCTCAAGGATCTGCAGGAGGAACTGGGGTTGGCCTACCTGTTCATCTCCCACGACCTGAGCGTGGTCAAGTTCATGAGCGACCGCATCATGGTCATGAACCGGGGCCGCATCGAAGAGCTTGGCCCCGCCTCCCAGATCTACCAGCAGCCGCAGCAGGACTACACCCGCCGCCTCATCGCCGCGTTCGCGCCAGCGGTGCGGAGCACTTCCCCCAAAGGGAGATCCGTTCGCGATAGCGGGCCGTAGGCCTTAAAAACGCACCCATTTGCCCCAAACGGGTTGAAAAGTTTCCCCTGCATCCGGCTCCGGGCTGGGCAACCCTGCGGGTTAACTTCGCAGTAAGATTTGCAATGAGGCTAAAATTAAGTAAACTTCCAGTCGTAAAGCTTCGGCTCTTTGTTAGCACATTTAACAAAACGTTTTATCCGCAGTTTGGGCTGCAACCGGCTATGGCTCGCATACTCATTATTGAGGACGATCCTTCGATTCTGGATATCCTGCGCATCAATCTGGAGTTGGCGGGCTACGAGGTTGTGAAGGCCACCGATGGGGTGCGCGGACAAGCACTGGCTCTGCAAGTTCTCCCCGATCTGATCATCCTCGACCTGATGCTGCCCCAGGTAGATGGCCTGACCGTTTGTCAGCGCTTGCGGCGGGAGGAGCGCACCAGCGAGATCCCGATTTTGATGCTCACCGCCCTCGGCCAAACCCAGGACAAGATCGAGGGCTTTAATGCCGGTGCCGACGACTACCTGACCAAGCCTTTTGAGGTGCAGGAGCTGCTGGTGCGGGTGCGGGCCCTGCTGCGTCGCTCAGACCGGATCCCACAGGCGGCCAAGCATGGGGAGATCCTCACCTATGGCCCTCTCACGCTGGTGCCGGAGCGCTTTGAGGCGTTGTGGTTCGGCAAAACGATCAAGCTCACCCACCTGGAGTTTGACCTGCTCCACTGTCTGATGCAGCGACACGGGCAGACCGTTTCCCCCAGCGAAATCCTGCAGGAGGTGTGGGGCTACGAGCCCGACGACGACATCGAGACCATCCGCGTTCACATCCGCCACCTGCGCACCAAGCTGGAGCCGGATCCCCGCCACCCCCAGTACATCAAAACCGTCTATGGGGCGGGCTACTGTCTGGAATTGCCCAACATCGCCGATCCCGTCCCACCGCAGCCAGAGCTGGCGAAAGATTCCCACAAATAATGATTCTTTCATGATTCTTGAGGATGCTGCTCACGCAACTGCTAATCTAGGGGATGCCCTGCTGCAGATTGCGCTCTGAGATCTATGCCTGGTGCCATTCGGTATTTGATGTGCCCACCCGATCACTACGAGGTGGACTATGTGATCAACCCCTGGATGGTGGGGAATGTTCACCGCTCTTCGCGAGAACGGGCGCTGCAGCAGTGGCAGGCTCTCTATTCGCATCTCTCGCAACGGGCGGAGGTGAAGCTGATCCAGCCGGTGCCGGGATGGCCGGATATGGTGTTTACGGCAAATGCTGGGCTCATCCTGGGATCCAAGGTGGTGCTGAGCCGTTTTTATCACCCAGAGCGGCAGGGGGAACAGCCCCATTTCAAGGCTTGGTTTGAGGAACAGGGCTATACCGTCTATGAGCTGCCGCCGGCCCTGGCTTTTGAGGGGGCAGGAGATGCTCTGTTGGATCGGGCAGGGCGCTGGCTGTGGGCGGGCTACGGCTTTCGCTCCATGTTGGAGTCTCACCCCTACTTGGCCAAGTGGCTGGGGATCGAGGTGTTGTCTTTGCGGCTGGTGGACGAGCGGTTCTACCACCTGGACACCTGCTTCTGCCCCCTCTCCGAAGGCTATTTGCTTTACTATCCACCGGCTTTTGATGCTTATTCCAACCGCCTGATCGAGATGCGGGTGCCCCCCGAAAAGCGGATCCCGGTTCAGGAGGCGGATGCCATTCACTTTGCCTGCAATGCCGTGGATGTGAACGGCACGATCTTGGTGAATCGGGTCAGCCCAGAGCTGGAAGCCACCCTACAGGAGCGGGGATTTGCGGTGGTGCAGACGGAGCTGACGGAGTTCCTGAAAGCCGGTGGGGCGGCCAAGTGCTTGACATTGCGCCTCGACGAGACGGTGGCTCCCCAAACCGATCCGGTGGCCACGGTGCTCAGCCGGACGGTGACCCTCCAGGGACACTTGGTGGACAGCGACCTGCTCACCAGAGCCGTCGATTGCATTGTCGACAATGGCGGCAGCTTCCAGATCCTCAAGTTTCAGCTTGGGGAAAAACGGCAGAGCACTTCCACGGTGGAACTGGCCGTTTCCGCTCCCACCGAAGAGACCCTGGATACCATTCTCAGCGCCTTGATCGAGCAGGGGGCCCGTCTCTCGGAGGAAACCCAGCAAGATGCCCGTCTGGAGCGGGTAGAGAAAGCAGGGGTAGCGCCCGACGATTTTTATGTCACCACCATCTATCCCACGCAGGTGCGGGTGGCCGGCCAGTGGATCCCGGTGCAGCGTCAGCGCATGGATGGGGTGATCGTGGTCAAGGGATCCGATTGCAATGGCAAGACGGAGTTTTCAGCCTATTGCACCCTGATTCGAGATTTGCAGGTGGGGGATGCCGTGGTGTGTGGGGTGGAAGGGATCCGCACCGTGCGCCAGGCCAGCAAAGAGCGCTCTTCCCAGGAGTTTACCTTTATGGGATCGGGGGTCTCCAGCGAGCGGCGGGTGGAGATCCTGGTGGAGCAGATTGCCTGGGAGCTGCGGCAAATCAAGGAGCGGGGCGGCAAAACGGTGGTGGTGGCAGGGCCGGTGGTCATCCACACAGGCGGCGGATCCCACTTGGCTACCCTGATTCGGGAGGGCTATGTGCAGGCGCTGTTGGGGGGCAATGCCATTGCCGTTCACGATTTGGAGCAGAATCTCTACGGCACCTCGCTGGGGGTGGATCTGTCGCGGGGCACCCCGGTCAAGGGCGGCCACAAGCATCACCTCAAAACCATCAACCTCATCCGCAAGTATGGCAGTATCCGAGCTGCGGTGGAAGCGGGCGTGATTACCGGCGGGGTGTTCTACGAGTGTATTCGCGCTCAGGTGCCCTTCTCCCTGGCGGGATCCATCCGTGACGATGGGCCGCTGCCGGATACGGAGATGGATTTGATCAAGGCCCAGCAGGATTACGCGCGGCTGCTACAGGGGGCCGACATGGTGTTGATGCTCTCCAGCATGTTGCACTCCATTGGAGCCGGGAACATGACGCCTGCCGGGGTCAAGCTGATCTGCGTGGACATTAACCCGGCAGTGGTGACCAAGCTGGCCGATCGGGGATCCCTGGAGTCGGTGGGGATTGTTACCGATGTGGGCCTGTTCTTGAGTTTGTTGGTGCAGCAGTTGGCGCGTTTGGGGCAGGTGTATGAGCGCCCGCAACCTGCTCTTGCTGCCCGCTAGCCACCCCATCCATAAGCGCTGTTATCTTTTGGGATCCTTAAACTGGGATCCTCAAGCCTCAAAAGGGTATGCCTTTTATTAGCCTGTTGACGGATTTTGGCCTGCAGGATCCCTATGTGGGCATTATGAAAGGGGTGATTCATACCCTTTCCCCACAGGCTCAACTCATCGACCTCAGCCATGGGATCCCGCCTCAGGATGTGGCGGCGGCTCGCTTTGCCCTGATGACGGCCTACCCCTATCTGCCGTCGGGCACCATTCACCTGGCCGTTGTGGATCCAGGGGTGGGGAGTAGCCGCCGGGCGGTAGCCATCCAAACCGAGACGGGCTTTTTGGTTGGCCCTGACAATGGCCTGTTCAGCGGCGTTTTGGCCCAAACTCCGGCGCTGGCTGCTGTGGAACTCAACCGGCCCCGCTATTGGCGCACCCCCTCTCCCAGCCGCACCTTTCATGGGCGGGATATTTTTGCCCCGGTTGCCGCTCATCTGGCCAACGGGATCCCTTTGGCGGAGCTGGGGGATCCCCTAGACGTAGCAGAACTAACCCGCTGGGAGTGGCCGCCACCCCAGATGGAGACCAACGGCTGTCGCGGCCTGGTCCAGGCCATCGACCACTTCGGCAACGGCATCACCAACCTGCCCGGACATTGGGTGGAAGGTCGAAGCTGGAGCGCCTGGATCAAAGGGATCCCCGTCCGCTCCGTGGCCACCTTTGCTGAGGGAGAAGTTGGGGAAGTGCTGGCCCTGGTGGGCAGCTCCGGCTGGGTGGAGATCGTGCAAAACCGAGGCAATGCCAGCCGTGCCTTGGGTTTCAAAGTGGGAGATGAGGTGCGCGTGCAGTGGAGCGGCTAGATCCCCTCGCCTGAAAAGAGAGGGAGAGACTGGGGATCCTAGGCAGGTTGGCTTTCCACCGTCACGGCTTCCGTCGGAGTAGTGGGGTTTGAGGCGCCCACTTGGACTTTGATCACCCGCGCTGCGTCGGCTTTGGGCAGAGTGAGGGTGAGGATGCCGTCGCGATAGGTGGCCGAGACTTTCTCCGGCTGGATGCGGCGGGCCAGCTTGAGGATGCGTTGAAAAGGTTGGGGCTCCACTTCTTGGTAGCGCAATTCAGCACCTTCAGGGCCGTGAACCTGGATCTCGCCGCTGATGGAGAGCTGTTGAGCCGTGGCCTCGATGTGGAAGCGTTCCCGATTGGCACCGGGCACCCACAACTGGACGGTGTAGGCTTCGCCGCTCTCCCAAACCTGCAGAGGAGTGGGCAGGAAGGAGCGAGAGCGTCCCCGGTTGGGCTCCGCTTGCAGAGCTTGTACCTCGAAAAGCGGGCTGAAGTAAAGAGTTGCCATAGTGTCTCCTAGGGTAAATAGGCTAAGTCATCAATGGAGTTGAGGGAAGCGAAGAGATCTCGGCAAAGAAGGCTTGGCCTGCACTTGGGATTTGAATTCACAAAATCCTGCTCTGATCATCCAAGAAAGCCATCCCAGCGAGGGAGGGCAAACCGATCTGCGATAGGCAGGATCCCCTCACCTCATGGGGAAGAGGGATGAAAACAAACAGGGCAATCCAATGGTTCACTCGAAACATTTTGCTCAAAACAGAATGGGGTAGATGTGAGTGAAAAAAGAAGACCGTTATGGATCCCACTCCCATTCCCATCCGATTTCAGGTGAACGGCCAACCCTATGGGCAGGTGGTTCCGCCGGGGATCACTCTGCTGAGCTTGTTGCGGGAGCTGGGCTGGGTGGGGGTACGCCGGCGCAGGGGCGTTTTTCGGCTCCCCAGGGATCCCTGACTTTGCCGGAGCTGGCCCAAAGGGCTTCGGATCCCATCGAGGTGGAGCTGCACCATGCCGCCGACGAATCTTCCGTCTCCTTTGCCGTGGCGGGGGTGGAATTGGCAGTGGATATGGAAACCGGCCAGATTGAGCTGCTGATCGCGTAAGCGGGACGGAGTCCTTTGTCGCTACGCGACGCTAACGCGAACGCGTAAGCGGGACGGAGTCCTTGCATTTCACCAAATTTTCGGGCTGGAGGCCCGCACCATAGCCGCAGGCTTGGTGTCGGGAGGAAAGCCCTCCTCCATATAGGTTTGCTGGTCAAAAGTCTGGATAAACTACAATAAGCCCATGAGCCAGACTATCTCTGTACGTTGCAAGCTGATAGTCCCACAAGAGTTGCGTCAAGAAATTGACCGCACTTTGCAGGGCTTTGCGAATGCTTGCAACCAGATTCTCGACACCGCCAAACAAAAGAACTGCTGGAACACCGCCAAGCTGCACCACTTGGTCTATCGGCCGGTAAGGGCAGCAACGGGGCTGAAAGCCAACCACGTCTGTCAGGCGCTCCGTCGGGTGATTAGCAATGCCAAGGCGGTGAAGCAAGTCCACAAGTTCCGCCCCACCAGTCTGACTTTGGACGCTCGTACTTTTAAGTACCGAGAGTCCGACCAAGCCGTGGGCGTGACCCTGATGAGCGGACGGGTTTGGCTCAAGCTCAAGATCGGTGGCTACCAGATAGCGCTCCTGCGGGGGCAAACGCCCACCAGCGCAACCCTGTCCAAGACCAAGCAGGGGGACTACTACATCAACATTGCTGTTGAGCTGGACACTCCCCCGACCGGCAAAACTCCAAAGGTAATCGGAGTTGACTTGGGCAGGCGGGATATCGCCACCGCTAGCAACGGACGCTCTTGGAGTGGAGAGCACATCCAGGCCGTCCGTGACCGGTTCAGCCGTGTACGCGCCAAGGTTCAATCCAAACGCACTCGCAGCTCTAGGAGGCTGCTGAGAAGGCTCTCTGGGAGAGAACGGCGCTACCAGACATGGCTGAACCATAACATCAGTAAAACCTTGGTCAGGGATGCCCAGGCTATTGGTGCGGCACTGGCTTTTGAAGACTTGACAGGCATCAGAGATTGCCTGAATCAGAAGCCTCGAAGTAAGGCTGAGCGGCGCAGGACTAACAACTGGGCGTTCTACCAGCTCAGGACGTTGGTGGCCTACAAGGCTGCTATTGCTGGAGTGCCTGTGGTACTGGTGCCGCCTGCCTACACCAGTCAGACCTGCCACAAATGCCTGCACATCCATCCTGAGCGGGGTAAGTCCTACCGCAATGGTAAGTCGTTCAAGTGTGGGCACTGCGGGTGGGAAGGGGATGCTGACCATAACGCTGCTCAAGTAATCTCTCTCCTTGGGGCGACTGTAAACTCGCCTGAAATTCCGAAACTTAGCTGTCCTCTGGGGCCGCTAGGGATTGGGATAAAGCTCGCACCCTGCGCATAGCGCGGGTGTCGGGTAGTTTACAAAAGCTTGAATCGAGATGTTTTGTGAGTTTGCAAATGGCTACATAGGTAGTTGTGGGCTACGTGGGGATTATGAAAAAAATTAAGACTTTTGGCACAGCGGCAATTTTCGCCAGTAGTCCGGCACTAGGATAGCTTCCAAGTATACCCAGCGAGATCCCATGTATGTATATTGCCCGGAGGAATTTCTGGGAAGCAAAACCCAGTGCAACCTAGAAGCATTGATAGAACGGCTGGAAGAGGGGGGTCGCACCCTTTTGAGCCAGTTGTTTGACGTTCGTTACCCTTACTGGAAGCGTAATCTCCGCAACAACATTCGCTTGGTGGGGGAGCTGCGCTATGTAGGCGAGGTACCCGTTCTGGTTTTGTTTGGCCTCTGGCCGAGAGGCAGTCACGAATACCGGGAGTTCTTAGACCGACGGCGAGATCCGGATTATCAAGAACGGGTGCGGAGCTGGGTGCCCGATGACCGTTTGCAGGCGTGGCTGGCGCAGCGGCACGAACCAGGGGATCCGCCAAACCATCTCCCCCCTCTGCCCGACGAGCTGTATGAATGGACACAGTTCTTGAATGCTCCCAATCCGCAGGAGCGGCTGGTGTTGGAAAGCGGGGAATGGGTTCGGCAAGTACGGGCCCTTTCTCCAGAGCAGCGGCGCCAGGCTTACCAAGCAGTATCCCGCTTGGTAATTGAAGGCAGGCTCTACCGGCAGCTCCCGCCGTTTTATCTGGAGGCAGAGGTCAAATGCTGGCAGGAGGAATCCCTGTATCTGGCCGTCAGCTTGGTACAAGCGTGCGAGCAGCCGGGGAGATTGTTTCCATTTCTCATTGGAGTTTACGACCACGCCCCAGAGCAAAAGGAACGGTTTGAGCTGGGATGCCAAACCTGCCTCTTTGGGATGAAAGCCAAGCAGCCAGACATTCTCCAGCACCCGCAACCTTTGGAGGTGTGGAAGCGGTACGCCCGTCGCGCCTACCCCGACTACATGGTGATGGATGAGACCATTTGGTTGGAAATGCAGGAGATCACAGAGGGAAATTTGGCTTTGTCCATGGAGGAGGAAGAAATCCTGCAGAGTACATCCATGCCCCTACTGATCAACGGAAGGGCCGGGAGTGGCAAATCTCTGATGTTGTACTACCGCTTTGCCGACTATTGCAGCCACTACCTCAAAACTTCAAAACAGAGACCTCTTGAGTACCGCCCTCTCTTTTTGACCTACAGCCCAAGCTTGGTGCAGCAAGCCCGCGACAGGGTAAGTTCAATTTTGCGCATCAGCCACCGCTATCGGGAGAAGGGGTGCAGCTTCTCCACGGAGGAAATTCAGCAATGTCAAACTTTTTTTAGCACTTTTCAGGATTACCTGCTGAACTGCCTTCCTGCCGAGCGGCAAGAACGCTACCAACCGGATCGGTATGTCAATTTTTATCGATTTCAGAGCTGGTATTGTGGTCGCCGCGATGTAGAGCTGGCTTGGCACACCATTCGCACGCTGATCAAAGGCTATGAGGTCAGTGACTATTTGGATCCCGATAGCTACCGAGAATTGCCTGAGGCCGACCGCAGTGTGGATGAAGAAGCCTTCGAGCGGATTTACGAAGAGATTTGGCCGGGTTACCGGGATCGAACCACCCATGAGGGCTACTGGGATGACCAAGATTTGGCCAGAGATGTGCTGCAAAATGGCACTCTTAATCCTATTCATCCAGTCATTTTTTGCGATGAGGTTCAGGACTTTACCCAACTTGAGCTGAATATCATTTTTTGCTTATCTCCTTGGGGAAAATACAAGTTGGATTGGGCTATTGAGCACCTGCCCTATGCCTTTGCCGGGGATCCCTTGCAAACCATTAACCCAACGGGATTTCGTTGGGCTGCTCTGAAAAAATATCTCTACGAGCATATCCGCGCCTACTTGTTGCCGAGCCATCCCTTTGAGATTGCAGGCCCGCAGGAGCTGAGAAACAACTATCGCAGCAATCCACAAGTTACTCGTTTTAGCAATGTAGTCAACCTGTGGCGGCGAGTTCTCAGCAAGAGTCGAGAAATCTATCCCCAACAGCCCTGGCGTCCCCATGAGCAGGGCATGCCGGTTCAAAGGTTTGTGCTGGATGGTCAGGAAAGAAACTTAATCGAAGATGAGCTTAGAAAAATGCTTAGTGATCTCACAGGAACAGTCTGTATCTTACCCTGTCCTGTGGGAGAGGAGCTGAACTACGTGCGTCAGGATCCCGAACTCCAGAAGATCTTTGCCGAGGAATTGAAGCAGAATCTTAAACCACCGCTCCTGCAAACTGCTACGTCTGTTAAGGGAATGGAGTTCAAAAAAGTTATCCTCTACAAGTTTGGAAACGCCTATCGACAAAACTTTAACCGGCAGCTTAATTATTACGCCCGAGGAGCTGGGGAGGCGATATCCCTGCAACTCCATTATTTTCTCAACCAATTGTATGTCGGCATTACCCGCCCCATCGAGGCCCTGGCCATTGTGGACACCTCTGCCGGTTGGCGGGAGTTCTGGGATCCAAGCTTAGAATCCAACTCTTGGCTCGATCATCCTTCTCTGCAACCGGATCGGTCGGAATGGGAGACCGACCCACCGGTATTGGGTTACCCTGTCAAAGGCATCAATATCCAGTACTGGACCAATACAAGCTTGGAAGATCTGCAGGAGGCAGCTCTTGAGCTTCTCAGGCGCGGCATCGAGGAGGGCAACCCTAAACTTCTGGAGGATGTTCAAACTCTGGCGCGGAAGGCAAAAAAACCACCTCTAGAACAGGAATGTCAGGCCTGGCTCCTCAAGCTCCAGAGGGATTACGTTTCCGCAGGGCAAAAGTTCCTGAGCCTGGAGCAGTCTGCTTTGCCCAACAAAAATCTTAAACGAGAAGCCTGGGAGTGCTTTTGGAGAGGGAAGGCCTGGTTGGAGCTGCAGCGTAACGCCGCCTACTTTGCTGGATGTCCTGGGATCCCAGACTACAGCCCCTTGGTGGACTTGATGGTGGCGACCCAAAGAACCTCTGTCAAGTCTATGGAGCGCTTCCGACAGGTGGTGCGGGTGCGAGATTGGCTGAGCGTTGAAGTCAGCCCCAAAGATAGGGACTTCGTCCCGCTTACACGAACGGATTCCACCTGGAAAGAGTGTGTACAGCAATTTTTGGCAGAGCTTGAGCAAGTTCTCAACAACTTGGGAACTTTCTGCCCCCAGGAAGAGGCCCGCAGCCGGTTTTTGCAAGAGACCCTTGAGGCTTTGAAGGGACGTCTGGCCTTTCTCGGCCAGCGGCAGCCGTTCGCGAATCAGTACTACAAGATTTGGGGTATCTGTCACTTCTATCGGCAGGAATTTGAGCGGGCGGTAGAGGTTTGGGATCAGGGGGGCCAAACGGAGCATTCCCCCTACTACCGGGCCAAGATCCACCTGGAACCCCTTCCCGGCAAGGTGAGGTGGCTATCCAAAGACCGCCAAGACTCGGTGGTGCTGGACCGATGGCAAGAGGCAGGACGTCCCCTCACAGGCGAGTGGGCAGAGTACATCGGCGACGTCGTCACCAGTCTGGAGCGCTTGAAAGACTGGCCGCTGATGCTGCGAGTTCTGATCCAGTGCCGAGAGTGGGAGAAGCTCTGGAAAACGGTGCAGGCCCATCCTCAGGCGTGGCAGCGGGGACATGACTACGAGCTGGTGGCTGCCATGGCCCGGGATATCCGGACCAACTGGGAAGACTTAAGGCGCAAATCCCCTGGGCTGCGAGATTTTCTGCAGGAAGTGGTTACCAGCACACAGATGGAGCGGGCCTGGTGGCTACAGCCCCTGGAGGTAGGCTTGGCTTGTGAGCGATTGGGCCACTACCGAGACACGCTCAGGTTTTACGAGCGCTTCACCGAAAGCAGAACCGGCAGGCTGACCAGGCAGCAACGCTCTCAAATTCGGCAGCGCTGGCTGGTGACCCACCAAAGGTATCAAGAGGTTCTCCAAGCGGAGGGGCGCCCAACAGATCGTTTGGCGGAGGAGTTTCGACAGGCTCAAGAGCGTTGGAGGGAGCAGCTGCCCCAGGCAGAACCTGAGCTGGACGAACGGGATCCCTGGGCGCTTGACTTTGTGGAGCACCCCAGCCCTGTCCAAAGTTGGCTGCTGCAGCGGGCCCAAACCGACACCCAGAGCCGACTCAGAGCGGAAATCGCCCAGGCGCTGGAGCATCTGGACGAACGACACTTGCAGCAGGTGCACAGCTTGATCCAGCGCTTTTCGCGCGCCGACCCATCCACCTAGGCTGGCTCCGAACGCAGGCCGGGAGGCCTATTGCAGGATTTGGCGCAGGCGCTCCAAGGCCCGTCGGTTCTCTTCAGGGGTGCCCACCGTCAGACGCAGCCCCCCACCCGTGTAGCGCACACCAGTCCCCAGCTCCTGCCAGGCCCGCTGCAGCTCTTGGGGATCCCAGCCGGCCACCCGGAAGTAGAGGAAGTTGGCTTGGCTGGGCCACACCCGCACCCCCGGCAGCTCCTGCAGAGCTTGGTAAAGGGCTTCCCGCTCCTGACAAATTAGCGTCACGTCGGCCAAAAGCTCCTCGGCATGCTCCAAAGCCATCTGAACCGCCCACTGAGAAAGGGCCGTGAGGTTGTAGGGCAGGCGGATCCCATCCAGCACTTGCATAAGCTGTGGATGACCCACAGCATAGCCCACCCGGTGGGCCGCCAGGCGAAAGGCTTTGGAGAAGGTGCGCAAGATTACCCAGTTGGGATGCTCCGCCAATTTGGGCAGGGCTGTGTGCCGGCTGAACTCAAAATAGGCCTCATCCAAAATCACCAGAATCTCTTCGGGCAGCCCTTCCACCCACTCCCACTCTGCAGCCGTCAGGCCATTCCCCGTCGGCGAGTTGGGATCCACCAGGCACACCACCCGAATCGGATGCTCCCTCAAAGCCTGTTGACATCGCTCTAGATCCAGAGCAAACGTCTCCGGGTCGCGGGGAACCCGCACCACTGGGATCCCCAGGCTCTGGGCCAGGATGGCGTACATGGAGAAGGTGGGCTCTGCCACCAAAATACCGCCCCGCCCGCCCAAACAAGTGGCAATCAGCAGCGAGCGAATCAGCTCATCCGACCCATTGCCCAGGCTGATCTGCTCTGGCTCCGCTCCGGCATAGGCGGCGATGGCCTGCTTCAGGCCCCGGTGGTGGGCATCGGGATAGCGGTTGCTGGGGATCCCCTTTTCCCAAAGGAGGGAGAGCTTCTGCTTGAAGCCCGCCGGCCAATCGAGGGGGAACTCATTGGCATCCAGCTTGTCGGCAGCCGGGGCTGGCACAGCGTCGTAGGGCTTGAGGTAGAGCAAGTCGGGGCGCAGATACTGCAAGGCACACATCTTCCTGACGGGGCGAAACACCTATCATAACAGGGTCAACCCGACCCCCTATTCTTTGGTCAGGGATCCCTGCTGACGTAGCGCCTCAAAAAGGGCAATCGCTACGGCATTGCTGAGGTTCAGGCTGCGCACCGGCCCCCGCAGTGGGATGCGCACGCTGGGATAGGTTTCCAAGAAGAGAGGATCCAACCCCCGGCTTTCGCTGCCGAACACCAACCAGTCTCCCGGCTGATAGGTTACTTCCGTATAGAGGGCTTTGCCGCGCACACTAAAACACCAGAACCGGGCCTCAGGGTGGGCCTGCACCAGAGCAGACCAAGAGGGGTAGCGATACAGTTGGACATGCTGCCAGTAGTCCAGCCCCGCCCGCTTGAGGTAGCGATCCGAAAGGCGAAACCCCAGAGGATCCACCAGATGGAGAGGCGTATCGGTGGCTGCACAGGTGCGGGCGATATTCCCCGTATTGGCCGGGATCTCTGGGGCAACCAAAACAACGTGGAAGGGCATAGTCCTATCCTACTTGCCCCCAAATCCGCGGTTGCCGCCCCCTTTTTTACCCCCACCTTTGCCCGGCTTGCGGCTGGGCTGTTGCCGAGAGGGAGAGGCCGTTGAACGTCCGCGCCAACTGGGATCCCCGCCGGGAAGAGAGGTACGCCCACCCCCCCAACCCATACCGGGAAAACCGCCACCCATGCCCATGTTGCGCATCATGTCGCGCATGCGTTGAAAATCACTGACCAGTCGGCTGACATCCTCCAGCTTGTGGCCAGATCCGCGGGCCACCCGTCGTTTGCGGCTGACGCTGCGGGCCAACAGATCCGGGTTGCGCCGCTCTTCGGGGGTCATGGAGTTGATCATGGCTTCGGCGCGGGCCAGTTGGTCTTGTCCCTTTTGCAGTTGTTCCTCGCTGATTTTGCCCATCCCCGGCATCAGTCTCAGCAGCCCTGCCAAGGATCCCATGCGTTTAATTAGGCGCATCTGCTTGAGGAAATCGGTGAAATCAAACTGGGCAGTCATCATCTTCTCCGCCATGCTGGCGGCATCTCCCAGGTCGATTTCCTCTTGAGCTTTTTCCACCAAGCTGAGGATATCCCCCATCCCCAGAATGCGGGAGGCCATGCGATCCGGGTAGAAGGGATCCAGCGCTTCCACCTTTTCGCCAACACCGATGAACTTGATGGGCTGACCGGACACTTGGCGAATGGAAAGGGCGGCCCCACCGCGGGTGTCCCCATCCAGCTTGGTGAGAATGGCCCCAGTGATGCCCAAGCGCTCGTGGAAGGCTCGGGTAAGGCTGGCTGCCTCTTGGCCGATCATGGCATCCACCACCAGCAGGATCTCGTGGGGCTGCACCGCCGCCTTGATCCGCTCCAGCTCCGCCATCATCTCCAGGTCAATCTGCAAACGACCGGCAGTGTCCAAAATCACGTAGTCGTAGCCCTGCTGCCGGGCCGTCTCCACCCCCTGCCGGGCAATCTCGACGGGATCTGCTTTGCCCAGGTCGAAAACGGGGATCTGAATTTGCTGGCCCAGCGTCTTGAGCTGGTCGATGGCCGCCGGACGGTAGATGTCTCCGGCCACCATCAGGGACTTCTTGCCCTGCTTGCGCAAGTACAAAGCCAACTTGGCGCAGGTGGTGGTTTTCCCGGATCCCTGCAAACCGGCCATGAGGACAATGGTGGGAGGCTGCTCCGCTTGGGCAATGGGCACGTTGGCTTCTCCCATCACCTTCACCAGCTCGTCGTGGACAATCTTGATGAACTGCTGATCCGGCGTCACCCCCAGGATGACCTCGGATCCCAGGGCAGCTTCCCGCACATCCTCGATGAACTGCTTCACCACCTGCAAGTTGACATCCGCATCCAGCAGGGCTCGCCGCACCTCCCGCAGAGCTTCTTGAATGTTGGTTTCGGTGATCTTGTCCTGGCCGCGCAGCTTTCTCCAGGCCAATTCCAACTTCTCGGAGAGGGCATCAAACATGGGTACTGTGGATCCTGTCAGGCGCTTTGGGGGCATTTCCTACCATAGTCGAATCGGGGCGACTCCATCTTGGGGATCCCCACCCAGGAGACCATCCCGGCCCAGAAAAACTGGCGACTTCACAAAAGTTTAAGCAACAATAGAGGGCGTTGCATGCAGATCTTCCATGGTCAGCGTCGCTTCCCTTCCCTACAGCACCACCGACTGGCAATTGGGCTATCGCTCCCTATCCCAGGAGTACGACTATTGGATTACGGAGATCGAAGGACGGATCCCGGCAGGGTTGCGGGGAACCCTGTTTCGCAACGGCCCGGGCAAGCTGGAGGCGGGATCCCAGCGCTACGGGCACCCGTTCGATGGCGATGGCATGGTCTGCGCCATCACCTTTGTGGAGGGGAAGGTTCATTTTCGCAACCGGTTTGTGCGCACCCGCGAGTTTGAAGCAGAGGAAAAAGCCGGTCGGGTGCTTTACCGAGGGGTGTTTGGCACCCAAAAGCCGGGCGGCTGGTGGAGCAACTTTCTCGACTTGCGGTTTAAAAATCCCGCCAACACCAACGTCATCTACCAGGGAGATAAGCTGCTGGCCCTGTGGGAGGCCAGTGCCCCTTACCGGCTGAACCCGGCCACCTTGGCCACCGAGGGGATCGAAACGTTTGCAGGAGGGATCTCGGCCAGCCAGCCTTTCACTGCCCATCCCCGGCGGGATCCCCACACGGGAGATCTCATCGCCTTTGGGGTGCGGGCTGCCCAGAACTCCACGTTGCTGTTTTACCGTCTGGACTCGCGCGGGCGCTTGGTGGAAAAGCGGGATTACCGCCTGCCCGGTTTTGCCTTTCTGCATGATTTTGTCTGGACACCCCGCTACCGCATCTTTTTCCAAAATCCCTTGGCTTTCAATCCCCTGCCGTTTGTGTTGGGCTGGCAACCGGCGGGCACCTGTCTGACCTTGAAACCGGGGGAGCCGACCCGCATCTGGCTCTTTCCCCAGGGCGACGAGCCGCTGCAACTGGAAACGGAGCCGGGGTTTGTTTTCCATTTTGTCAACGGCTACGAAGTCGGGGATCGGGTTGTGGTGGATGCCGTCCTCTATGAGAGCTACCCTGCCCTGGAGCCGGATGCCGATTACCTGCAGATTGACTTTGCCCAAATTCCAGCGGGCAAGCTGTGGCGGTTTTATCTGGATCCCAAGGGGGGCAGCGTGAAGCGGGAACTGCTGCTGGATCGCTCGGTGGAGTTTCCGGCCATCCACCCGGCTCGAATGGGGGGATCCCACCGCTACATCTACATCGGGGCCACCCATGCCCCCGGCCCCAATGCTCCCCTACAGGCCATCCTCAAGCTGGATACCGCCACAGGCCGCACACAGCAGTACAGCTTTGCCCCCCGCGGCTTTGTTGGAGAACCGGTGTTCATCCCCAATCCAGAAGACCAGGGCGAAGAGGCAGGGTGGATCGTGACGGTGGTTTTTGATGCGGCCAGCCAGCGCTCTCAAGTGGTGATCCTAGAAGCAGCCGACCTGACAGCCGGCCCGGTTGCGCGGATCCCATTGCGGCACCACATTCCCTATGGCCTACACGGCAGTTTTACTCCCCAGGTGTGGGTAACGCCTGCCTAAGCGATGAGCTTCAAGATGGCTGAATGGATCCCATCGGCTCGGGAAAGATCATGCGCCCCAGCCTTTGCGGGAGCCCTGGGGATCGGTCAGTCGGATCCCGGCTGTGCAGAAACACCTCCAGTCAGCGTTGCCGGAAAAAACTACAGGTACTCTATTCGTTTCAGCTTAGGGTGAGACGCCTGGGCTACTGAGAAAAGCCTTCTGGCTCTGCACCTTCAATGTTTTGGGTGTGAGTATAATGTCCTAGTTCGAATCGAAATGACCATAAAGATGAAATGGTTCTGTCTGGGGGATAAACATTCTGCGGCCTGAGAACCATTCCCTTGGAACAGTTGCTAGTATTGGCTACACGTCGGCTACAGTGTTGACAACTGCTGGCTCCCCAGTTCCCGACGAGGGCACCTGCTGGGAGTTTGTCAATGGAAGCAGGATGGAAAGACGCTGTTGGGCGTTGTTAGGCTAGTGAATGGTGTGTTGAGCAGGTCTTGGGTCAAGAGCAAAGTTATGGCCTGTTTTTGCAACGGTAAATGTCTGCCGCCGAGCATTCTGAATTGACAGCAACGGAACCGTCACAATGTCCTCCGATCTGAGACCTCCCTTTCGACCTGTACGGCCCCCCAGACCCAGCTCAACGGGTGAGGCCAAGGGATCCCTGTCATCAGCGAAAGCTCAGGATCCTGCGGCAGCTCCTGGTGCTGTTCGCGACAGCGGGACGGAGTCCTTGCAGCCTGTTGTCAGTACCACTGCTAGCTTGGAAGAAAAGAAAGAGCGAGTCTGTTTGGAACCCATCCCCCCGCCTGGGGAGAAGATGCAATACCGAGCCATCGGCCTCATCGAAGGGCAATACATCCCCTCCCCAGAGCACTTTACCCGCGGGATTTTGCGCACCTCGGATGGCTTGGATCTGAATGCCGTATTGCTGGGCCGGGTGATGAGCCTGGTACGGAAGCATCTACGGCCGGAACGCAACTATCTGTGGGTGGTTTATCCTCGCACCCGCGACAAAACCGAAGATCTGCACGTGCAGTTGCTGGGGGTGTGGGCCCCAGAAGAAATGGGGCGAACTCTCCCCGAGGGATCCCGTCCAACAGTGGTGCCGGATTGGTTTTCCATCCGGGGCGAGGTCGTTTTTCAATCCCAGGAGAAAGGGTTCATCATCGTCAAGATCCGTCAATCGGGCAAAAAAGCTTCTGCCAACTCCCCCGCTCAGCGAGTCCAGAAGGATGGAACTGCAGCCTCCAAGCCCCAAGCCTTTAAATTGCGCCTGATCGGATCCCTGCCGGGCAAAGGGGTAGGCAATTTCTGGGATCTGCAGGTGCGCCGCCGTGGATCCCTGCTCTATGTGGAGGCGGGCACTCCCATCGGCCCAGTACTCAAAACGCCGCCGCGCCCACGCCTGAAGCGTTCCCCCCCCCAACCCAAAGCCAGGAAGAGTTCCACCCCCTCGACACGTGGGGAAGCGTCTATTCAAGAGCCGTTTTATCCTCTGCGAGATCCCACAAAAGTACCCAAGCCGGTTAAGAGAAAACGCCCATAAACTGGGCTAGTAGATCCTGCTTTAATGGAGCTTTTCATGTTGACCTTCTTGTTGTGAACCATTCTTTTACCCTGGTTAGGCCGTGGCAGAACCAACTCCTCCCAACAAAGATGAATTCATTTCGCCTCGCTATCCCTACTGGGGCGAAGTGAAGCCGCAGAACCTAGTTTTTGATGCCAACCTGCAGGAATTTA
This sequence comes from Thermostichus sp. OS-CIW-30, assembly GCF_054060215.1. Taxonomy (NCBI): domain Bacteria; kingdom Bacillati; phylum Cyanobacteriota; class Cyanophyceae; order Thermostichales; family Thermostichaceae; genus Thermostichus; species Thermostichus sp. OS-CIW-30. The sequence continues at coordinate 19,193 of NZ_JBSSCZ010000010.1, forward strand.
GCAATAAAGTGTCCTTGATTTGTAGCTTGGAAACCGGGGGCAAAATTACCCCGGAAGAAGCCTACCGGCAAATCAAAGAGCTGTGGAAACAACTCAAGCAGACCAAAAAAGCCATCTTGGACGATCCCCAGTGGAAGGAATCTCCCCCTGAGTTGCCAGAAGAGTAGCCGGCTGGATCCTGGCTAACCGCAAACGGTGTACACTGGGCGCGGATGCCGGGCTTGGTCAGGGAAGATGAGGACTTTTCCTTCGCCGGAGGCGCTGCGTCGGCTGCCAGCGGGGGCTGCGGATGGGGCCATCATTCTGGGCACGTTGGTTCTCCTGGCCTTGGTGGCGCAGGTGGGGGTAGGGGCTTTTGAGCGGTTTCAGCCTCCGGCGGTGGTGCCCCGGATCGACTTGGATCCGCGCAACCTGCCCTACTATGCGGCCCGCTCCACCTTGCGCATGTTCATTGCCTTGGCCTTTTCCACCCTTTTTACCTTGATCTATGGCTACATTGCTGCCAAAAGTCGCTGGGCCGAGCGCATTTTGATCCCTCTGTTGGATATCTTGCAATCGGTGCCGGTGTTGGGGTTTCTCTCCATTACCGTCACCGGCTTTATTGCCCTTTTTCCCGGCAGCTTGCTGGGGCTGGAGGCGGCTTCTATCTTTGCCATCTTCACCAGCCAAGTCTGGAACATGACCTTTTCCTTCTACCAATCCCTGCGCACGCTGCCTCAAGAGTTGGTGGAAGCGGCTACCTTGTATCGCCTGTCGGGGTGGCAGCGCTTTACCCAGTTGGAAGTGCCGGCGGCAATGGTGGGCCTCATCTGGAACGCCATGATGAGCTTTGGCGGAGGGTGGTTCTTTGTGGCAGCCAGCGAAGCCATCAGCGTGCTCAACCAGGAATACACGCTGCCGGGCCTGGGATCCTATGTGGAAGCGGCCGTCCAGGCGGAGGATCTGCCCAAGCTGGGCTGGGCGCTCCTGACCATGGCTGGGGTGATCCTGCTGGTGGATCAGCTCTTCTGGCGGCCTTTGGTGGCTTGGTCGGATAAGTTTCGCCTGGAACAGAGCAGCGGGGCTGCTGCCCCCGAATCCTGGCTGTACGATCTGCTGACCACGGCGCGGATCCCGCGGCTGATCGGCAGTTGGCTGTCCCCCTTGGCAGAGTTGGTGGATCGGCTGTTGTCCCACTTAACTCGCCCCCGTTGGGTGGATCCCCTCAGTCCTGAGGCCGAGCGACGCCGCGAGCGGCTGCTAACCCAGCTTTCCTGGGCAGCTATTGGCGGCATTGGGATTTGGATTGTTTATTTTGTGGCTACCACTGTGGGCTTTGGAGAGGTGATGCTGACCTTCGGGCTAGGGATCCTCACCCTGCTGCGGGTTAGCGTGTTGCTGGTGTTCGCCACGGTGATCTGGACTCCCATTGGGGTGGCCATTGGCTTTAATCCAAAACTGGCGAAACTGCTGCAGCCGGTGGTGCAATTCCTGGCAGCTTTCCCGGCCAATTTCCTTTTTCCCTTTGCCACGTTGTTTTTTATCCGCGCCCAGATCAGCATTGAGTGGGGCAGCATTTTGCTCATGTCGTTGGGGGCACAGTGGTACATCCTTTTCAACTCCATTGCCGGCGCCCAGAGCATCCCCACGGACTTGCGAGAAATGGCTGTGGATGTGGGCTTACGAGGATGGCAGCGCTGGCGAAAGCTGATCATTCCAGGGATCTTTTCCGCCTGGGTCACCGGGGGAGTCACGGCCAGCGGCGGCGCTTGGAACGCCAGCATTGTCTCGGAGATTGTGGCCTGGGGATCCACCACCCTCAAGGCTACAGGATTGGGCACCTACATTGCCGAGGCAACGGCGGTGGGGGACTGGCCCCGCATTACCTTGGGCATTGGCATGATGAGCTTGTTTGTGGTGGGCATTAACCGTCTGTTCTGGCGACGGCTGTATCAGTTGGCGGAAGAAAAGTATCACCTTTAGTCTTTTCAATTTCTGAGGCAATATGAGCTCTGCAGCTTCCCCCGTTTTGATCGAGGTCGAGAAAGTCTACAAGCGCTTTCCTTTGCCAGAGGGCAAGGGGGAGTTTACCGTTTTAAGCCAGATTGACCTGCAGGTGCGGGCTGGGGAAGTCTTGGCTCTGCTGGGCCGTAGCGGCAGCGGCAAAAGCACCCTTCTGCGCATCATGGCGGGCCTGATCCCCCCCAGTCAAGGGCGGGTGCTGAGCAACGGCCAGCCTCTACGTGGGCCTAACCCAGATGTGGCGATGGTGTTTCAAAGTTTTGCCCTTCTGCCTTGGCTGACGGTGCAAGAAAATGTGGAGCTGGGGCTGCAAGCCCGAGGGATCCCCCGCGAGATCCGCCGGCAAAGGGCCCTGAAGGCCATTGACTTGGTGGGCTTGGATGGGTTTGAGAACGCTTACCCCAAGGAGCTTTCGGGGGGGATGAAGCAGCGGGTGGGCTTTGCCCGCGCCTTTGTCCTAGAGCCCAAGGTGCTGTTTATGGATGAGCCCTTCAGCGCCTTGGATGTGCTGACGGCGGAAAACCTGCGGGGGGAAATTGATGAGCTGTGGAACGCCCAAGCCTTCCCTTCCCAAAGCATTCTCATCGTTACCCACAACATCGAAGAGGCGGTGTTTTTAGCGGATCGGGTGGTGATTCTGGGATCCAACCCGGGGCGGATCCGGGGGGAGGTGAGAATTGACCTGCCGCGGCCCCACGAGCGCACGGATCCCCGCTTTAAGTCCTTGGTGGACTACATCTACGAGATCATGACCAACCCCGAAATTGCTGTTACCGGAGAGGTGGCTCTGCCTGCGCTGGCTGGTGATAAGGCCACTTCCCCCTATGCCCTGCCTCTGCCCCATGCGCGGGTGGGCGGGATCAGCGGTCTGCTGGAGTTGATCGTGGAGTGGCCGCAAGGGCGGGCGGAGATTGCCGATTTGGCCGAGCGGCTGCAACTGGCCGTGGACGATCTGCTGCCGATTTTGGATGCGGCGGTGCTGTTGGGCTTTGCCGAGGTGGCCAGCGGGGTGGTGCAACTGACCGAAATTGGCCAGGACTTTGCCAACACCACCATCCTGCGCAGCAAGGATCTCTTCCGACAACAGCTATTGGCACGGGTTCCCGTGTTCCGCAGCATCTTGCAGACTCTGGAAGAAAAAGGCAGCCGCTCCATGCGAGCGGACTTCTTCTTGGATCTTTGGGACGAACACTTCCCCCACGCTGAAGCCGAACGGCAGTTTGCCACCGCCATTGACTGGGGACGCTATGCGGAGCTATTTGAGTATGACGCCTCGGAAGAACGTCTCTATCTGCCCGAGCCAAGCGAGAGCTCCACTGCTCAAAAGCCTGTCGGTCTCAACTCTCGTTCCGACTGAAGCGCATCTGGCTCTGCCTTTTTCAAAGCTGCATCGTAGAGCGGAGGTATGGCGCCAATTCCAGAAAGTCCCAAAATCTACCACATTACTCATGTAGACAACTTGCAAGGGATTTTGGCATACCCCCCCGCTTTTAGGCAGGGGATTCTTGTTACTGGTTCTGCGACAGCACTTGAAATCATGGCCTGGGAACTTCAAGGCCTATGCCGCAGCCTGCCGGCGGGGGGAAGTCCAACCGGGCAAAATGTTCGTTTTCGAGACCGGAAACCTGACCAATCCGCGCTACATCATCAATTTCCCCACAAAACGCCACTGGCGGGGGAAGTCGCGGATCGAGGATATAGAAGCTGGGCTGAAGTCCCTTGCCGAGGAGATCAGGCATCTTGGTCTGCGCTCAGTCGCTTTGCCACCCCTAGGCTGCGGCCTCGGGGGTCTTCATTGGCCCGATGTGCGCTCCCGCATCGAGCAGGCGCTAGCAGAACTTCCCGACGTCCACATCCTTGTCTTTGAGCCCACCGGGCCTCAGCCTTTACCGAAGAGCATGCGCCGCGGCCAGATCCCTTCCTTGACGCCGGGAAGAGCGGTGCTGGTGGGCCTTATGGAGCGCTATGTAAACGGTCTACTTGTTCCGTTTGTCTCTTTGCTTGAGCTGCACAAGCTGATGTACTTCCTGCAGGAAGCCGGGGAGCCGCTTCGCCTGCGATTTACAAAGGGCGTTCATGGACCCTACGCCGAGAACTTGCGGCATGTTCTCAAAGAAATCGAGGGATATTACATCTCTGGGTACGGCTCGGGCGGTGATCGACCAGACAAGAAGCTGGAACTGGTGCCCGGTGCTGTCGAGGAAGCCCATAGATATCTCGCTGGACAGCCAGAGACGAGAGAACGCTTTGAGCGTGTCAGCGACCTCGTGGAGGGCTTTGAGTCGCCCTATGGTCTAGAATTGCTGGCTACTGTCCACTGGATCGTGACTCGTGGGCACCCTTCTACGACGGCAGAGTTGGTGGAAAGCTTCTACGCCTGGGGAGATAGAAAACAACAATTCAGTAGCAAACAGATCCTGCTTGCCGCTCGAGTTTTGGCAGAGAAGGGGTGGTTCAAGGCACTTCCAACAGAGCCGCTTGCGGCCAGCCGAAGCCAGTTCGAAACACGGCCCTAGCGCTCTGCACTACTTCCGGTCTGGAACCTGCGAACACGACTACCCCTTGCCTGCAGCAAGTACCTACTCATAAATCCAGCTTTGGGCAACCGGTGTCCAGCTCACCAATTCCGACTCATCGAACCAAAGGGCGATCTCCCGCTGCGCGGTTTCAACTCCATCGGAGCCGTGAATGAGGTTGCGGCCAATGTCGATGCCAAAATCGCCGCGAATGGTGCCCGGTTCTGCCTCCAGGGGGTTGGTCTTGCCGATGAGCTTACGGGCGGCAGCAATCACCCCTTTGCCCTGCCAGACCATAGCCACCACCGGCCCCGAGGTAATGAACTTCACCAAACTGTGGAAGAAGGGGCGCTCCTTGTGTTCGGCGTAATGGGCTTCCGCCAGCTCTTGGCTCACTTGCACCAGCTTTAGGCCCACCAATTGGTAGCCCCGGCTCTCCAGGCGCTGGATGATGGTGCCCACCAGCCCCCGCTGCACGCCGTCTGGCTTGATGGCAATAAAGGTGCGCTCCATGGGATCTCCCCTCGTTTTACAGATCTTCACCGCTATCCTTGTACCGGATCGGGGATCCCGAGCGCAAGGGAGCAAAATTAGCGCTTTTTACGCGCCCACCACTGCCAAGGTCAGGAAGGCAGCCCCCACCACTGTAATCGCCCAGCCGGCCCAGCGGGTTAAGCCAGGGATCCGCAACCCCCAGCGTTCTGCTGCCCAAAGGGCCAGGAGAGCTACCCCATACTGGACGGTGCTCAACCCCAGTAGATATCCCACCCAAGGCATGGGTTGGGCGCCGATAATGGTTTCGGCGTAGGCATAGCCATGGAATAGCCCCGCCAGGGATCCCCCTATTAGCAAGAGCCAACTTGGGATCTGCCGCGGTTGCACCAGCAGCAAGCCGAAGAGAACCACGGAAGAGGCAATGGCCAGCTCCGTCAGTCCCAGGGGATCCCAGCCGGCCAGGTGGATCCCAGTGCCCACCAAACCTGCCAACACAAAGCCCAAAGGGATCCCGTAGCGCCAGGGCTGCCCCGCCGCCACAAGACCGATGGCCACGACGAAGGCCAGGTGATCCAAGCCAATGACAGGGTGAGCCAGCCCGGAGAGAAATCCCTCCCAGGCCGTTGCAGGCAGTTTCCCTCCCAGGGCGTGGTGGGCAAAAGCCGGCGAAAAAAACCCCGTAACTGCCAGTGCACCCCCAGCAGCGGCAAAGCTGGGGATCCCTTCCTTCCGCCACCGCCCAAGCGGCGATGGGACTTGCTGCCACAGCCAAGACATGCTTTTGGACCTCCCTGAGTTCTCTCAATAGCTGCCCAGATCTCCCAGTCTAGGGGCGCTCTCTGTACCCTTGCAGATTTTCCGGCTCAAACTGGCGCAAAATCCGCGTGGCTTCGCGGAGGCGGGTTTCGTTCTCTTCTTCCACAATGAGCACGTACTTGCCCGCAGCGAGGCGGTTGCGGTAAGCCAAAGCATCGCCGGAGCCACCAGACAAGCCCACTCCGCCGCCGACGAAAAAGCTGCCCATGGCCCCGCCCATCGCGCCCAATAGGCCGCCGATCAGGTGGTTGCCTATAGGTCCCGCCCAGGCAAAGGTATCCAAACCACTCAAAACGCTGAACCCCACCCCGGCCAAAAAGCCAAAGGGCACCAACCAAATGGCCAGGCGCCGCATCTGACGGCGGGCCGCTTGGGCCGGGTCAATCAGCCCAAACTCGTCGGCACTCTTGTAGCCCCGCCCCAGCAGATGCAATCGCTCCAGGGAAAAGCCGGCTTGTTCCAGGGCGCTGTAGGCCGCCTCAGCGGCTATGCGATCCGGCAGTACCGCGATTAAATAGCTCATGGACCCGGGGATCCAATCCGTTCCACATCTTATTGTCTGCCAAGTTTGAGCGAGGATCCCTGTGACCCAGTCTGGCTCCACTAGCGCTCCATCTACTAGCCTCTACCAGCGCTTTTACGAAGTGGTGCGGCGGATCCCGCCGGGCCGAGTGGCCACCTATGGGCAGGTGGCGCGGGTTGCCGGTTACCCCGGCTATGCTCGCCAGGTGGGCTATGCTTTGTTTCGCCTGCAAGGCCAAAATACCGATATCCCCTGGCAACGGGTGATTAACGCCCAGGGACGCATTTCCTACTCCCCCTTTCGCCTGGGCTACGACGACCTGCAAAAGGCACTGCTGCAAGCCGAAGGGATCCACTTCGACGCCGAGGGCCAGGTGGACTTGCAACAATTTGGCTGGGATCCAGGGGAAGTTTAACCTAGGCTTGACCTAACCTTAAACAGGTCATAGCGAAACCCCAATCCCAGCCTTGGTAACGTGAACGCGGATGCGTCCTCTCTTGTGGATGGAGTGAAGGAATTGTCATGAAACCAGCTTGCCGTGCTCGAGGGTCTGCCCCTGCCAAGAGATGGCTCCCGGATTGGCTGAACCCTCTGGCCAGGTCCCTGTGGGTCGGGTTGTGGTGTTTGGTGCTGAGCCTGGCCAGCGCCTGCGGTAGCAGCAGCTCGGTTCCCCCAACCGGCGGAGGGGCTGGGTTTATCGCCTCGGATCCCAATGTGGCTCTCTCGACTCAGCCGCCCGCTTTTACCCTACAAATCCTACACGCCAGCGACTTGGAAGCCTCGATAGCTGCCGTACAAGATGCGCCGCGCTTCTCGGCGGTGGTGAATGCTCTGCGCCCCCAATTTCCCAACACGGTGGTGCTCTCCAGTGGGGACAACTATATCCCCAGCCCCTTCTACAACGCCAGCACGGATCGGTCTCTGCAAGGCCGTTACAACCTCACCCCTGGCAAAGCCGATATCGAGATCATCAACGCCATTGGCTTTGAGGCGGCTGCCTTCGGCAACCACGAGTTCGACCAAGGCACGCGCCAGATTCGCGATCTAATTCGGCCCGACACGGGCCGCGGCTACGCTGGGGCTCGTTTTCCCTATCTGAGCGCCAACCTCAGCTTCAGCGGCACCGGCGAATTGGCCAGCGCTGACTTTGCCGCCGATGGCCAAGAGGCCAGCTCTATCCGCGGCAAGATCGCCAAGACGGCGGTGATCACGGTAGGAGGGCAGCGGATCGGTCTGGTGGGAGCCACCACCACCCGTTTGGCGGCCATCTCTAGCCCCGGCCCCGAGGTGAGGGTAGAAGGCAGGGTGGACGATACTGACCAGGTGAGTGCCGCTCTAATCCAGGGCTTCGTCGATCAACTCACCGCTCAGGGCATCAACAAAATTATCCTCCTAGCCCATCTGCAACAGTTGCAAAACGAGGTGAGCCTAGCCAGCCAATTGCGAAATGTGGACATCATCATTGCCGGGGGATCCCACCGGGTGATTGCCAAGCCCACCGACCGCCTGCGCACCGATTTGCCGGATACCCGCACGGGTGACTACCCCATCTTGCGCTCCTCTGCCAGTGGTCAACCGGTGGCGGTGGTCAACACCGGCTCCAACTATCGCTACGTGGGCCGCCTGGTGGTCAGCTTTGACGCCAACGGGGTTATTGCCCGCATTGACCCGGTGAGCGGTGCCTATGCCACCGACGACCAAGGGGTAGCAGCTGTCAGGGGCACCCCCAATCCTGACGTGGTTCGGGTGGCCAATGAGATCGGCAACATCATCCGCACCAAGGATGGCCGCACCTTCGGCTCCACCACCCAATTTCTCAACGGCCTGCGGGCAGAGGTGCGCACCGAGGAAACCAACCTGGGCAACCTCACTGCCGATGCCAACTTGGCCTACGCCAGAACGGTCGATCCTTCTACGGTTATCTCCCTGAAAAATGGCGGTGGCATTCGCGCTCCCATTGGGGCTACCACCGGCGGCGGCGGCGGTGAGCCGGTGCGGCGCATCCCACCGGTGGCTAACCCTGAAGCCGGCAAGCAGTCCGGTCAAATCTCTCAGCTGGACATCGAAACGGCCCTTGCTTTTAACAACGGCCTCTCTCTGTTGACCGTCACCGCTGAGGAACTGAAGCAGATAGTGGAACACGGGGTGGCGCAAACCCAGCCGGGAGCTACGCCGGGCCGCTTCCCCCAAATTGGCGGCTTTGCCTTTAGCTTTGATCCCTCGCGGCCACCGGGATCCCGCGTCCTCTCCTTGCGGGTGGATACGCCCACAGGTCGGGATGTGGTGGTGCGCAACGGCCAAGTGCAAGGGGATCCCAGACGCACCTTCCGCCTGGTGACCCTGGACTTCTTGGCCAACGGTGGGGATGACTATCCCTTCCCTCGCCTGTCCAACCCCAACCGGGTGAACTTGGCCCCCAGTTCCGGCATCACCTTCGATACCCCCGGCAGCGAGCAAGATGCCTTGGCTCGGTATTTGCGGCAGATCGGCGTGTTCACCCAAGCAGACACCCCGCCTGCCCAGGATACCCGCATCCAGAATCTGTCGGCCCGCCCCGATACGGTGCTGCAAGGGCTGTAGATTGGGTTAATGGACTGAGGCGGATGGATCCGGAGGAGTAGGGATTCCGATGCCAGACTCACTTCTTGCAAAAGGGGAGAGTGGCTTGGGTTAATTCCCTCAGCAACGCCATAGAAAATGTCTTGAGCTTTTTAGGAAAGACTACAGGAAGGGATCCCTGGCCAGTGTCAAGGATCCCTTTTCTTTTTCCTACTCCTATCCCTGCTGGTGTTACTTGGCAACGTTTACCGGGGTGCCCAGGCGGGCTGTAAACCTTGCGGGCATTGCCCACAATAGGTGGATTTGTATACGGATTGAGTTGCTTCCTCAAGGAGGAATCATTACCATCAAGGGTGACGTCCGCTCCTTTTGTTGTTCATGACTCTGGAGACGTTTTTTACCCAGCTCAACGCCAATGGCTTAGCCATTGCGCTTTTGCTCTTTGCCACCCCTTGGGTGGTTTGGGTTCTCTGCGACTGGATCCCAGGCCAATGGGAGGAGCCTTTTTTGCTCAGCTTAAGTATCGGCTTGGGAGCGGTAACTCTTGTCCTCTGGGCGGGCTACTTGGCCTATGCCACCAACACCGCCGGCTGGCAGGCGGTGGTGAAGCAGGCGGATATGTTCTTGCTGCTGGTGCCTCCCTGGACTTTTCTTAGCTCCATCTGGGTGGCGCGGCAGCGCATGCCTCTCTCGCGGGTGCCGGCTTTTCGCACCTTGCAAGGGATCGGCATTTTGGCGGCAGTCTATCTTATTTTTTCTTGGCTCAGTCGCCGGGTTTATCTTGTCTTTTTTTCCTACATGCCCTTTTCGGCTTTCTTGTGGATCCTGGCAGGGCTGTTGGGGGTGGCGTACATCGGCTATCGCATCATCTTCGGGGATCCGCCCAAGTACCCGCCTGAAACCTGAGGGGACGGACAGCAGGGACTAAAATCAAGGGAGACCTTTTGCAACTTGGCAATGGTGACCGTCCCTCTGACTTCAGCCCTGAATATCGACTATCGTCCTCTGCAGGAGCTGTTATCGGCGGGAGCCTGGCTGGAGGCGGATCGGCTGAGCCTACAACTGCTATGTCGGGCGGCAGGAGAGGGGGCGGCGCGGCGGGGCTGGCTGTATTTTTCCGAGGTGAGCCGGATCCCGGTCGAGGATCTGCGCACGATCGATCGCCTGTGGCGGGCGGCCTCCGGGGATCGCTTTGGCTACTCGGTGCAGCGGCAACTGTGGCTGGGGGTGAACCGCAACTGGGAGCGCCTCTGGCCGCTCATTGGCTGGAAGCAGGGCTACCACTGGACTCGCTACCCTGACGAGTTCATCTGGGATCTCTCCGCCCCCAAGGGCCACCTGCCCCTTTCCAACCAACTGCGGGGGGTGCGGGTGCTGGAGGAATTGCTCACCCACAAGGCTTGGGAAGAAGCTTCTGGCTGAGCATCCCTGGTTACTGGCTGAATCATAATTGGACTAGACTGTGGCCGAGCAACTGCAACTAACCCAATTTCCCAACTTGCCCGTCGATCTGGCCCAAGCCTGCGAACAAGCCATTGGGGCAACTTGCTTGGCCATGCAAGCGGGGTATCGCCGCCTGCTGATCGAGATCCTCGCCCCCGACCTGAAGCCGGAGGTTTTGGCTCGCCCTTTTTTGGAACTTGTGCAGCCACCGGCTTTGGTGCTATTCAGCGATGCCGGCGGAGCAGCCCTGGCCCAGCGGGAGTGGGGATCCCTGCCAGAAGGGATTGAATTACAGAGCTTGACTTCCCGGACTCAACCTACCCCAGAACAGAGCATCCTGCTGGTGATGCCCGCGGTTTACAGCTTGGATCAGGTGGAGCGGGTTTGCCAAGCGGTCAGCGGCGGGGATCCCTCTGGGCTGGCTTCCAAAGGACGGGATCCCAAACCCGTCGTGCTGCTCAACCCCCAATTGCAGGATGCCGCCACCGTGGGTGTGGGTCTGGCCGGTCGCCGACTGCGTCAGCGGTTCCTGAGCACCTTTGAGACCAGCTACTACCTGCGCTCCCTGGTGGAGGGAGCCCTGTTTCGGGCCTATCCGGATCCCTGGAGCGTGTGGCAGCAGGAAGAGCCCGGCCTCTACAGCGTCTTGAAGACTTTTATTGCCCAGCCCACCGGCGAGGAAGTGGCCGAACTGTTCAGGGCCAGCAAGGGAAAGGATCCCTGGTGGAGCTGGCGGCGCTGGCTGGGATCCCTGTGAGGGTCAGGATCTCATGGGGAGAGAGGCCAGGGGTGAGGGTTAGTACTATCTCAAACTCTTTTAATAAAGACTATAAAGCTCCCCGCCTCATCTCTATTTCGGTGATATGATCACACCACGCTAGGAGTGTCTGGGGATTATCCCCAGGCTGAGATTACATCCTCAGAACCTGATCTGGTTCATACCAGCGTAGGAAAGCGAGCACTGGAGTTGACAACATGCGCAGCGAATGGGTTGCCCGTCGCCGTGGGCAAGCAAATGTAACGCAGATGCACTTTGCCCGTCAGGGCGTGATTACCGAAGAGATGGAGTATGTGGCCCAGCGGGAAAACCTGCCGCCGGAACTGATCCGCTCGGAAGTGGCCCGGGGTCGCATGATCATCCCTGCCAACATCAATCACACCAACCTCGAGCCGATGTGCATTGGGATCGCTTCCCGGTGCAAAGTCAATGCCAACATTGGCGCTTCCCCTACTTCTTCCGGCTTGGCCGAAGAGCTGGAAAAGCTGAAATTGGCCATCAAATACGGCGCCGATACCGTTATGGATCTGTCCACCGGCGGGGGCGATTTGGATGAAATTCGCACAGCCATTATCCAAGCTTCTCCAGTGCCCATTGGCACGGTGCCCATCTACCAGGCCCTAGAAAGCGTGCACGGCAACGTCGAAAAACTTTCTGCAGAAGACATCTTGCATGTTATCGAAAAACAGGCCCAGCAGGGGGTGGACTACATGACCATCCATGCCGGGATCCTGATCGAATATCTTCCGTTGGTACGCCACCGCCTGACGGGAATTGTTTCTCGTGGGGGTGGGATCCTGGCCCGTTGGATGTTGGCCCACCACAAACAAAACCCGCTTTATACCCACTTCCGCGACATTATCGAGATTTTCAAGAAATACGATGTTTCTTTTAGTCTGGGAGATTCTTTGCGACCGGGATGTTTGCACGATGCCTCTGATGAAGCACAACTGGCGGAGTTGAAAACCCTGGGCCAGTTGACCCGCATGGCTTGGGAGCACGATGTGCAGGTGATGGTGGAAGGGCCGGGGCATGTGCCGATGGATCAAATTGAATTCAACGTGCGCAAGCAAATGGAAGAGTGCGATGAGGCTCCCTTCTATGTTTTGGGACCTCTGGTAACCGATATTGCGGCAGGCTATGACCACATCAGCTCCGCCATTGGAGCAGCCTTAGCCGGTTGGTACGGGGCAGCCATGCTTTGCTATGTCACCCCCAAAGAGCACCTGGGTTTGCCCAATGCAGAGGACGTGCGCAACGGCTTAATTGCCTATAAAATTGCCGCCCATGCTGCCGATATTGCCCGTCATCGCCCCGGTGCCAGGGATCGCGATGATGAGATGTCGAGGGCCCGCTATAACTTCGACTGGAACCGGCAGTTTGAATTGTCTTTGGATCCAGAACGCGCCAGAGAATATCACGACGAAACCTTGCCGGCAGATATCTACAAAACGGCAGAGTTCTGCTCCATGTGTGGGCCAAAGTTTTGCCCCATGCAAACCAAAATGGATGCAGAGGCTTTGAGTGAGCTGGAGCAGTTCTTGGCCGCGCAGCCAACAGGGTAAGCCTTGGCCCATCCCTGCCCTGAAGGCTTGAAAAAGGCCATCGTCTGTCTCGCCTATGGACTGGGTTGGGATCCCTGTCTCAAGTTCTCAAGAAGTCAGGTCTAGAGCCCTGTCTTGCTGCGGGGATCCCTACCCTTCGGGGTGGGGAGTGTGTCAAGCTGATCTGGAGGAGAACCGTTGCAGTTGGCTCACTTGAGCACAGAGGATGACATGGCACTTAGACAACTCGGGCATGTCGCCATCCGGGTAGAAGACATCCCCAAGGCGGTGGAGTTCTACCAAAAGCTGGGCATGGTCAACGTCTGGCAGGATCCCGACTGGGCCTACATGAAGGCGGGAGAGGATGGGCTGGCACTGCTGGGGCCGGGCTATCGCGCAGCAGGGCCCCACTTTGGCTTTGTCTTCGACAGCATAGAGGAGCTCCAGCAAGAACACCAACGCCTGAAATCCCAAGGGATCCTGGTGGGGGAAATCCACAGCCACCGGGATGGCACTGCCTCTTTCTATGGCAAGGATCCCGACGGCAACCTGTTTGAGTTTTTGTATGAACCTGCGGGAACCTTCGACCAAGCCAAGGCAGCCCAAGCCACAGCTTGACTTAGCACCTTGAGGGCGCTCCCCCAAGTACTCTCAGTTTGTCCAACGCAAAGGGATCCTCTTGTACACAGGGGATCCCCTTTTTGACCGGCTTTAGGAATACCCCTTGCCCAATTTGAATCGGCAGGAGCTGCCCACTCAGTCACCAGATCTGCTGGAGGTTTGCACGTACAAAATCACCAGGAAGATGGCGGGCACCAGAACGACTAAGAGAGTGGCCAAGATGCCCAGGTAGTTCGTCTCCATAACTCCAAATGCCACAAGCCCAACTGGCAGTCAGCATACCACTCTTGAGTACGACTTGCCCAAAGGGAAAACGGGCGGGCCAAGGCTAGGGCTTGGTTTTGACCGAAACATCCCCCAACACCTTGGTCTGGCAAGCAAGGCGGTAGCTGTCGGGCTTGCGCTTGAGCTTGCGGTTTTCCGCCTCGGTGCGAGGGGAGAGGTTCTCGGATCCCTCAACAATCTCCACCACACAGGTGCCACATTGGCCGTTGCCGCCGCAGTTGAGCAGCTTGGCCATCATTTTGTAGAGATCGATCTGGTTTTCCAGAGCCTTCAGGCGCAGGTTAGCGCCTTCAGCGACGAAGATCTCTCGGTTCTCGTTGACGAAGCGAATCGTTGCCATACCCCTGCCAGAAACCACGACACCTTTCAGACTGAGCCAGGAGAGCGCTCACAGTTGCTAAGTATTGTAACATTTTAAGTCATATTTTTAATCTCTGGCGAGAGATCTGGGATGATGATGCCTAAAGTGAGACGGCATCCTGCCTGAAGCCACTCAGGTCGGTAGCGTTTCGTTATACTGTTTGATGCCCGTGATGGAAATTCTGAGAGCGATATCCTCTTGGGTGCGCTCAGGGGTTCAAGCGGGTGCGGCACCCCTCGACTCTGAAGAAACTGCTCAGGTCAGGATCCCAGGTAAGATGTCGGCTTAATTTTGACTGGATATCGCGCAAGTGTTGGAGAACGTGGAGGACCGAGCTTTATGGGACTACCGTGGTATCGGGTCCATACGGTTGTACTGAATGACCCAGGTCGCCTAATCGCGGTTCACCTGATGCATACTGCTCTGGTAGCAGGTTGGGCCGGATCAATGGCGCTTTATGAGACGGCCATTTTCGATCCGTCGGATCCTGTCCTAAATCCGATGTGGCGTCAGGGCATGTTTGTCATGCCATTTATGGTTCGCCTGGGGGTGGTCAACTCCTGGGGCGGTTGGAATATCTACGGCGAGAGCGTAGCCAATGCGGGCTTCTGGACGTTTGAAGGGGTAGCTACTGCTCATATCGTTTTGTCCGGATTGCTCTTCTTGGCGGCCTGCTGGCACTGGGTGTACTGGGATCTGGAGCTGTTCCGGGATCCCCGCACCGGCGAGCCGGCTTTGGATCTGCCGAAAATATTTGGGATCCACCTGCTGTTGGCCGGGATCCTCTGCTTTGGGTTTGGCGCCTTTCACCTGACGGGGGTGTTTGGCCCAGGGATGTGGGTGAGCGATCCCTATGCGACGACGGGACACGTCCAGCCGGTAGCACCGGAATGGGGGCCAGCCGGTTTTAACCCCTACAACGCCGGAGGGGTGGTGGCCCACCACATTGCTGCAGGCATCGTGGGCATCATTGCAGGTCTATTTCACATCACGGTACGCCCACCCCAGCGCCTCTATCGCGCTCTGCGAATGGGGAACATCGAGACGGTGCTTTCCAGCTCGATCGCGGCGGTGTTTTTTGCCGGTTTTGTGGTGGCCGGAACCATGTGGTACGGCAGCGCCACTACCCCTGTGGAGCTGTTTGGTCCCACCCGCTACCAATGGGATTCTGGCTATTTCAACCAGGAGATTAACCGCCGGGTAAATGCGGCCATGGAAGCCGGGATGACCCGCAGCGAGGCCTACAACTCCCTGCCCAAATCTTTGCTCTTCTACGACTACGTGGGCAACAGCCCGGCCAAGGGGGGTCTGTTCCGAGCTGGCCCCATGAACAAAGGGGATGGCATTGCCATCGAGTGGCTGGGCTACCCAGTGTTCCGTGACCGCGAAGGGCGCGAGCTGACGGTGCAGCGGATGCCCAACTTCTTCGAGACCTTCCCGGTTATCCTGCGGGATGCCGATGGGGTGGTGCGGGCAGACATTCCCTTCCGTCGGGCAGAGTCTCGCTATAGCTTTGAGCAGGTGGGCGTGACGGTGGAGTTTTACGGCGGCAAGCTGGACGGTCAGGTGTTTACCGACCCGGCAACGGTTAAGAAATATGCCCGCCAGGCCCAGTTGGGTCAGTTGTTTGAGTTCGACCGAGAAACCCCCAAGGCGGACGGCACCTTCCACACCAGCCCCCGCGGTTGGTTTACCTTTGCTCACGCGGTCTTTGCCCTGCTGTTCTTCTTTGGCCACATCTGGCACGGCGCTCGCACTCTCTTCCGCGATGTGTTCGCCGGTATTGACCCCAATATGAGCGAGGAAATGGTGGAGTTCGGCGTCTTCCAGAAAGTAGGGGATCCCACCACTCGCAAGGTTCAGGAAGCCTAGAGCCCTTTTCGGCGATGCCGTCGGCACTCTGCTTCACTTTGGAGATGGGGTGCTGGCGGCTCCGAGTTAATCTGGAATCAAGCCCCCTTAGAAATGGAGGTTTTGTATGGAAGCCATCACCTACACCTTTATCCTGTTTTTGACGTTGGGCCTTCTGTTTTTCGCGGTCGCCTTTCGGGAAACTCCGAGAATTACCAAGAAGTAACCCAGGGTAGTGGCTGCCGTTCCTGCTGTGCCGGGCTCAAGCAAGGCAGAGGGAAGGTCAGTCTCTTTTGAGATTTGTGGTTTAGGCTTAGTTCTGGATGGGGCCGGAGCTCTCTCCGGCTTTCCTATTTGCGGTTGGGTAGCGGCAACTCGGAATGGAGTGATTCCAAAATAAGATTCCAAAATAAATAGTCAAGTAGCGGCAACCTGAGGATCCTTCCTTTTGGGAGAGGAGGGGGGAGTTCTCAGAGCTACTGAGACCCTTTTCGGTACTCTTCAGTACTCTGTAGGAGAACGCTTGTCCTACTGCTCAAATTGAACTCGCTAAGGATGCCTTAGGATGGCTTTTGGGATCCCAGAGACAGCTTAGCTTGGGTTCAGATTCAAGATTGGGTTAACGATGGCAACAGTGCTGCTGGTGGAAGATGATCCGATCAACGCCCGTGTTTTTGAGAAGGTGTTGCGACGGCGGGGAGGTTTTGAGGTCTTTCACAGCCAGGATGTGGAGCAGATTTTGAAGCTGGCCCAGGGGCACGAGGTGGATGTCATTTTGTTGGATGTTTCCCTGTCCCAGAGCACCTTTCGCGGCGAGGCGGTGGACGGGATCCGCATTGCCCAACTGTTGAAGGCGGATCCAAAAAGCCGCTCCATCCCCATTATTTTGGTGACGGCCCACGCCATGCGGGGCGACCGCGAGGCATTCTTGGCCCAGAGCGGGGCGGATGGTTATATCGCCAAGCCAGTGGTGGATCACGAGGAGATGGTGAATCAAGTTCGCCAGGTGTTGTCTCAAGGGCCGAGGCAGGGGTGAGTTCTCCTGGAGAAGAGTTAGGCGGCGAAGCTGCGCAAAATCGACTGCCAGAAGGGGATCCCATCCTGCCCTGGCAAATCGGGATCTGCTGCCCGCTCAGGGTGGGGCATTAAACCCAGAATCCGACCGCTGGGATCGCAAATGCCGGCGATGTTGTCCACAGAGCCGTTGGGCGCAACCGGAGCATAGCGAAAGACGATCTGCCCTCGATCCTGCAACTGCTTGAGGGTATCCGGATCACAGGTGTAGCGGCCTTCCCCATGGGCGATGGGCAGGGTTAAGGTGGATCCCTGGGGATACGCGCTTGTCCAGGGAAGATCCTGCCGTTCTACACGGATCCCCACTCGGTCGCAGATAAAGTGCAGGTTGGCATTGCGCACCAGCGCCCCCGGCAGCAGGCCCGCCTCTGTCAAGATCTGAAAGCCATTGCAAATGCCCAGCACATAGCCCCCTCGCGCCGCGTGCTCCTTCAGGGATCCCATCACCGGAGCAAAACGAGCGATGGCCCCACAACGCAAATAATCCCCATAGCTGAAGCCCCCCGGCAGCACCACCACATCCAGCTCCGACAAATCCGTCTCTCGGTGCCAGATCAGCCGCGTTGGGCAGCCCAAGAGGCCGCGGGTTACCCAGGCTACATCTCGGTCGCAGTTGGAACCCGGAAAAACAACAACGCCAAACCTCACGCCAGCCATTGGGATCCCTTAAGTGAGAGGAAAGAAGATGGTCAGATTAGAGGGATGGAAGAGGGGTTGGGGGTATTTTTGGAATGGCCATCAGATCAACCCCAAATCGCGTGAACCCATCAAATTAACCACCGATGGCAGCCACTTGGATTTGATAAGTCTCAATCACCGGGTTGGCCAGCAGTTGATGGCACAGCTCATCCACCTGGCGGTGGGCGGTCTCGGCGTCGGGGGCCTCTAGCTGCAGTTGGATATGCTTGCCAATGCGCACCTGCTGTACCTGGGTATGCCCCAGCTGATGCAAGCTGGACTGAACCGCAGCCCCGGCGGGATCGAGAACAGAGGGGCGTAGGTGAATCTGAATCTGGGCCTGGAACTGCATAGAATAAAGGCTGGATCTGTTACCAGTGTATCAGTCGGATCATCACAGCTTTGGGTTCAGTCATGGATGCGTCGCGCGTGGTGGCCATTGCCCACAACGTTTTCCGGGAAACGATTCGGGATCGGATTCTCTACCTGGTGATGGTATTTGCGGTGGCCATGCTGGGAGCCACTGTTTTGATCCCGCAGGTGGCCAACCAGGCCCACAACAAAATCATTGCCGACCTGGGGTTGGCAGCCATTCACTTCTTCGGCCTGATCGTGGCCATTTTCGTGGGCACAGGGCTGGTGAATAAGGAGATTGAAAGACGCACGGTGTATGTGCTGATCGCCAAACCCATGAGCCGGGCAGAGTTCATTGTCGGCAAGCATCTGGGCCTATCGGCGCTGCTGTCGGTGCTGGTGCTGCTGATGACGGTTGTGTTTCTGCTGAGCTTGCTGCTGGTGCAGGCCCCGATCCCCCTTTTGGCCATTCTCTGGGCAACAGTCTTCACTTTCTTAGAGCTGGTGCTGATTGTTGCCGCGGCCCTGCTGTTCGGGGTTTTCACTTCCTCGATTCTGGCCACCCTCTACACCATTGCCCTGTTCCTGATGGGCCATGCCAGCCGCGCCCTGCTGCAACTGAGCAAGCTGGTGAAAGATGCCGGATTTGGCAAACTGTTTGAGGTGATTTATTTGATCCTGCCGGATTTGGAGCGCCTCAATTTGAGAGATGCTGCGGTTTACGGCCAAGTTCCGCCCCCAGCAGAACTTCTCGGAGATGCACTGTACGGCTTGGTTTACACCCTTTTGCTGCTGATTCTGGCAGTGTTGGTGTTCGCCCGGCGTGAGTTCTGACGTTACCTCTTCCCCCATGCGTTTTTTCCACTTCTATACGCCCGAACAGGTGCCTTCATCTGGGATCCCGGAGTGTGCGGTGGCCATTGATGTGCTGCGGGCCACCACCACCATTGCCACAGCGCTGGCAGCAGGAGCAGAAGCGGTACAGGTGTTTGCCCACCTGCAGCAGCTCCAAGAGGCAAGCCAAAACTGGCCGGCTTCCCAGCGGCTTTTGGCCGGGGAACGGGGGGGCAAAGCGGTGGCGGGGTTTGATCTGGGCAACTCCCCCCTCGACTACACTCCCGACCGCGTGCGGGACAAGCGCATCTTCCTGAGCACCACCAACGGCACGCGCAGCCTACAGCGCCTGGAAGGGATCCCGGTGGTGATCACAGCAGCCCTGGTGAACTTGGGAGCCGTGGTGGATTTTCTCAGACGGGGCTCCTTTGCCGAGGTGTGGCTGGTGGGATCCGGGTGGGAAGGGGCCTTTTCGCTGGAAGATACTGCCTGTGCCGGAGCCATCTTGCATCGCCTGGGCTGCTCTTTGAACCAGTTGGGCAACGACGAGACCTTGGCGGCCTTGGCCCTCTACCAAACTTGGCAGGACGATCTGCTGGGTTTGTTGAGACGCTCTAGCCACGGGCAACGGTTGTTGGGTCTGGGGCCGGAAAACGATCAGGATCTGGCCTACTGTGCCGATCTGGATCGTCTCTCAGTGGTGCCCCGACAGGTTCAGCCTGGGGTTTTGGCCAGTGGCGGGTAGATTCTGGATAGATGGATCCCGCCAGTTGGAAGTGAGCAGCCATTCTCAGCAACAGGCCGGGTGCGGGCTTGGGGATCCTTCCCCGGCAGAGCTGGTCTGCAGCTAACCCGCTTGTGCCGTGTCGGGAGCGATGCCCAGCGCTTTCTGGTGCAGCCACGCCTGCCATTCCCCTGGGATCAGCTTGTTGTTAAACGCATCGCCAGAAACAAACATATCCCGCTGATTCTGGGCCAACACAAAAATGGAGCGGCGATCGAAATGGGAAGTGAGTTTGTAGAGGGTGTAGGGGCCTTCTGAGTAGAGGGTCAGAGTTTCCTGATCCAGGCCATGGCGGCTGCTTTGGCCGTAGGCCCGCAAGACAATGTTGATCAATCGCTCATAGTGCATAGACCGTAGATCGGCTAGAAAGCTCCACAGAACACAGACAGACTTAAGGTAAGGATGGAAACCGCTGCCAAGGCCCAAGCAGCTCAAGTTAACTCAGCATAACAAATCCTCTTGGATTGCTAGGCAACGCCAACGCGAATGGACAAGATGCAGCGTCAAATGGGGTAAGAAAATGCGATAGAACTTAGGGCAGACCCTCATGTAACCCTCTTGCACAGGCAACCCCCCATGGCCAACATGGCGCCCCGCCCACCCCACCCCACAGAGCCTGTCCGCATTGGCATTGTCGGCGCTTCCGGCTACGGAGGGGTACAGTTGGTGCGGTTACTGAGCGAGCATCCCGGCGTGCAGATCACCTACCTGGCCGGGCAAGACAGTGCCGGCAAGCGCTACGGGGATCTCTATCCCCAGTTGGCCCAGGCCGTGGATCTGACCGTTCAGCCGGTAGAGGTGGATCGTATTGCCGCCAACAGCGATGTGGTGTTTTTGTCTCTCCCCAATGGGCTGGCTGCCGAGCTGGCCCCGCCCTTGCTGGCCAAAGGGTGCAAAGTCTTAGATCTGTCGGCGGATTACCGCTTTCGCAACCTGGCCACCTACCAATCTTGGTACCGCATGGGTCAGACGGATCCCAACTGGCCCAGCCCTGCCTATCGCCAGGCCAATGAGCAGGCGGTCTATGGGTTGCCGGAACTTTATCGCGAGGCGATTGCCCAAGCCCAACTGGTGGGCTGTCCCGGCTGTTATCCCACTGCTTCATTGTTGGCGGTTGCTCCTCTGCTGCGGCAGGGGTTGGTGGAGCTGGACAGCCTCATTTTCGATGCCAAATCCGGCGTTTCGGGGGCAGGTCGTACCCCCAAGGTGGGATCCCTGTTTGCCGAAGTGGACGGCTCTCTGGCAGCCTATGGAGTGGCCCAGCACCGCCATACGCCCGAGATCGAGCAAGCTTGCACCGACCTGACCCACACCCCCATCACCGTGCAATTTACGCCCCATCTGGTGCCCATGGTGCGGGGGATCCACGTCACCTTGTATGCCACCCTGCGGGATCCCGGCTTTGTGGGGGAAGATTTGCTCACCATTTACAACGCTTTCTATCGCCAATCTCCCTGGGTGAAGGTGCTGCCGCGGGGGGTCTACCCGCAAACCAAATGGGTCTCCGGCACCAACACCTGCATGATCGGGGTGGAGGTGGACAGCCGCACCAACCGCGTTATCGTCCTGTCGGTGATCGATAACCTGATGAAAGGGCAAGCCGGGCAGGCAGTGCAGTGTCTCAACCTGATGATGGGATGGCCGGAAACGTTGGGTTTGCCTCGGCTGGCGTTTTACCCCTAGCTATAATGCCGGTAATCCCCTTGAAGCGGATTCTGTCCATGTCTGAACCCCTGAATCCCCCTTTCCATTCCGAGCCCCAAAACGCCTCGCCCAGCTCAAAGGTTGCCTCAGATGCCGTCAATGGCGCTGCTGAGGGCCTGAACTGGGAGGAGCTGTGGCGGCAGCTGGAAGCGGGCTGGCAGGATCTACCCCGTCGCTCCGAAGAGACGGTGCAACAGACCCTGGCTCGCCTGCAACTGGAGTGGGGCGGGCTGTGCCGAGAGGCGCGGGATCGGCTGCAAAGCGCTCTGGAACAGTCGAGAACGGCGGGATCCCCAGAGCCCGTCCACCGAGAGCTGCAAGCGCTCTTGCCCCTGCTCAACCCCTGCCAATGGGAAGTGGTCATCGGCTCTTTGCGGCGGGCTGCAGATCGAGCTTGGGTGGCCAGCTTGCTGTATCACGGCTTGCAGGAAGCGGCCTATCCAGAGGCGGAAAGCCACGGGATCCCTTCTTGGGCTCGGACGCTGACCTCTGACCAACGCTCTGCTCTGGAGGCGATGAGTGCCCGTGCCTATGGCAACAGCCGCCTGCCTTTGGTGATGGACAAAAGCGGCCAGATTCAAGTAAAGGCCTCAGCCGCCTTGTTGGCCGCCTTGATCGCCATCGAGATCGGCAGTGTGGGTTCGGCAGGTGCCTTGTCCTTGCTGGGCACACCGGAGCTGCGCAAGCTCTTGAATGCCGAGGGCAAGCTGCGGCGAACTGGCTTAAAACAGGGACGAACTGCCCTCACAGAAGAAGAATGGCAAACGCTGCGCCGTTGGCTGGATCCCAAGGGATCCCCCCCCGACTGGTATCTCAATCTGACCCAAGTGGGGATCCAGACCACCCAAGTGGGGGACTATGCGGCACGGCGGCTGCGGGAGTTTTTCCAGAGTGAGTGGATTAAGCTCGTGATCCCCCCCTTGTATCACCTGGTCATCGATGCAGTGCGGCTACTGACGGGAGAAGTGTTTCTCAGCGTGGGCACCACCCTGGAATCGGCTTTGGAATCGGCAGAGGCAGGGCGGCGACTGGAGTTGGTGCTGCAAGCCTTGCCCCAAGCGCGGAACATTCCCAGACCCAACCAGATCCAGGCTGCCATCCCTGCTGTGGTGGAAGCTGCCGAGAAACTCCTCAGACCTCTGCTGGCCCGCCAGTTGATGACCGTGGCGGACATCTTCGATCCGCCCATTCGCAACGAGAGCCTAAATGAATTGGGGCGGCAGCTCAACCTCTGGAACCCCTTCCAGTTTTTGCTCACCTGGAGCACGGCCGGCTGGCTGGAGGCCCTTCTGGATCAGATCAGCGAGTTGCAGCAGACCTACCCAGAAATGCCCCTGTGGGAGAGCTATCGCCAGGGCCTTGAAACGGCAGTGCAAGCTCCACGGGTGATGGATCAGGCGGAGGCTCTGCGTCTAACGGCCAAGAGTCTGGATCCCAAGTTGGATCCCTTGGAAGATTGAGTAGATGATGCATAGGGAAGAAAATTTCCTACAGCATCCACAAAGTGAGGCTGGCAGGCTAGGTGGAATCTTTTCTACGCCAAAGACAAATCTGCACGGGTTGTAGAGGGTGGCCGGCGGACTGGTTTCCAACCTATTCCCAAGTTAGCCATCCAGGCGGCTAGGAAAACTCCATCCACGCCACCAACTGGCCACCCCCGTAAGCAAGGGGAGTGTCGAACAAAAACATGCGGGTCAAGGACGTGACCGGTAAGATCCAAGCAGGGATCCCCAAATAAAGAAAGAAGTAGAAACCAACGTGCAACATCAAGTTTTGGGGTTAGGCATTGCGGGGCTGGCGGCAGCGCGGCTGTTGCGGGCCCAGGGCTATGAAGTGCTGGTTTGGGATGAGCAAGATTCCCCTCTTCTCAGACAGCGGCAGGCTGAGCTCAATCAAGAAGGGATCCCGGTTCGGCTGGGGCAGCCTTTTCAACTGGCCGAAGGGGTGAAGCAGGTGGTGGTCAGTCCAGGCATTGCTTGGGATCACCCGCTGCTGCAGGCGGTGCGTCAACAGGGAATCCCGGTGGTGGGGGAGGCGGAGCTGGCCTGGATCTATCTTGACCACCTACCCTGGGTGGGGATCACCGGCACCAACGGCAAAAGCACCACCACAGCTCTGGTGGCGGAGATGTTCAAGGCGGCGGGGCTGCAAGGGATCCCCTGCGGCAACATCGGCCTGCCCCTGTCGCAGGTGGCTTTGGCAACGCTCCAGGGAAAGCTCAAGCCGGACTGGATCGTGGCGGAGCTGAGCAGCTACCAGTTGGAGGCCAGTAGCCGCCTCATGAGCAGCACTCCTGGAGGGCCGCCGCGCATTGGGGTGTGGACCACCTTCACTCCCGATCACCTAGAACGGCATGGGACGCTGGAGCGCTATGCCAGCTTTAAGGCTCGCCTTTTGGATCGGGCCCAGTGGCGGGTGCTCAACGGCGAGGATCCCTACCTGTGCCGCCGCCGGCAGGATTGGGAAAAGACCTATTGGATCTCCCTTGCTGCCCCGCAACTCTGTTGCGATCAGGATCCCACCGCAACCCTTGACCTGCGGGAAAACCGCCTCTACATCCAGGGGGAGATGGTGGCGGAGCTGGAGGACTTTGCAGAACGCTGCCCTGGCCAACACAACCTGCAAAACCTGCTCTTGGCGGCAGCAGCAGCACGTCTAGCTGGGCTCCCCAACGTTGCCATTCAAAAAGCCATCCGATCTTTTGCCGGCATGCCCCATCGGCTGGAGCGGGTGGCGCAAATCCAGGTGGGAGCCACCCCCATCCGCTTTGTCAACGACAGCAAGGCCACCAACTACGAAGCCGGCTGGGTGGCACTCAACGCCCTCTCCCCACCCATTATTCTGATTGCCGGAGGAAGGGCTAAGCAGGGGGATCCCGGCGCCTGGTTGCGGTTGATTCGGGCCAAGGTGGCCCGCGTGTTGCTGATGGGGGAGTCTGCCCCAGTGCTGGCAGAGGCCCTCCAGGGGATCCACTATACTGACGTTGAGCTCGTGCCAACCCTAGATGTAGCGGTGGAAAGAGCCTTTGCAGCGGCTTGTTCCCTTTCCCGTCAAGCTCAGAGGTTGGGGAAGCCCGCTCAGCCCATCACCGTTTTGCTGTCTCCCGCCTGTGCCAGTTTTGACCAGTACTCCAGCTTTGAACACCGTGGCAACCATTTCCGAGCCTGCTGCCAAGCCCTTCAGGGATCCCTGGAATGCTGAGGCTCGCTGGCTGCGCTGGCTCACCTTGATCTGGCTGGTGCTGGGGCTGATGATGCTGTTTTCCGCTTCCTACCCGGTGGCTCAGCGGATCACTGGCGATGGCCTCTACTTTTTCAAGCGCCAATTGCTCTGGGCCGGGCTGGGTCTGGGCTGTTTCTGGGCTCTGGTGCAGATCCCGCTGCGGCGCTGGTTCCCCTGGGCCGGGATCCTCTGCTTGCTGGGAGTTGGCTTGGTGTGGGCCACCCAGGTGCCGGGATTGGGGGTTTCCCGCCTGGAGGCCAGCCGCTGGCTGGATTTGAAGGTGATCCCTGTTATCCAGCCCTCGGAATTGCTCAAGCCCCTGTTGGTCTTGCAGGGATCCTGGGTTTTTGGCCGCTGGTTTCACCATCCCCTCTGGTTCCGCGTCCTCTGGGCGGGCATCTTCGCCTTTGCGCTCTTGGGGATCCTCGCCCAGCCCAACCTGGGCACCACGGCCATCTGCGGCCTCACCCTCTGGGTCATGGCTTGGACCGCCGGGATCCCAGCTTTCACCCTTTTGGCCACAGCGGGGCTGGGGATTCTGGCGGCTGTGGTGAGCATTCTCAGCAAAGATTACCAACGGCGGCGCATCTTGGCTTTTTTGGATCCCTGGGGCAATGCCCAAGGGGATGGCTACCAGCTGGTGCAAAGTCTGTTGGCCATTGGCTCTGGCGGCCTGTGGGGCAAGGGATATGGCCTCTCCCAGCAAAAGCTGTTCTACCTGCCCATCCAATACACCGACTTTATCTTCTCGGTGTACGCAGAGGAGTTTGGCTTGGCCGGATCCCTGTTCTTTCTGGGGTTGCTGACCTTCTACACTCTGCTGGGCTGGCGGGTGATGGGGCGCTGTCGGGAGTTGACCATTCGCTTAGTAGCCTGCGGCTGCCTGATGTTTCTGGTGGGGCAGTCGCTGATGAACATCGGCGTGGTCACTGGGATTTTGCCCACCACAGGTGTGCCCCTGCCTTTGTTCAGTCATGGCGGCAGCTCTATTCTGGCAGGGCTGATCACAGCAGGATTGTTGGTGCGGGCAGCCCGCGAAGCAGGGTAAAGTAAGGCTGCATGTTGCCAACCCAGCAAAGGGATCCTTTCACGCAAGCAGCAAACCCAGAGGGCCAGGGATCCCTATTGGATTGGTTAGTCTCTGCTTTAGAGCGGCTTCTTATGCAGCAAAACCAAAGCTGAAGTTGAAACCGAGCCTAGATCCAGCCCATTTCATCCAAAACGAGGGTAAACACCGTCGCGCAACAGGCCACCAACAGCGACACATAAGCCGGCTGACCGTGGGCAATGCAAACACCGGCTGCCACCGAAGCGCCCGCAGCTGCAGAAAAGGTACGACCTGCCCAATTGCCTTTGGAGGGTTTGTCAGAAGGATTGAATTTGTTAAACATTTTTACAGCAGAAAGAGGATTCAAAGGGAATCAATTCCATAGGAAACGGCCTCAGGTTATCACCCCCCGACTCGATTCCAGAGGGATCCAAGGCCATTCTCAATATTTCTTCGCTTAGGCTTCAATCTTTCGTAAAATTGCGCTGAGATGCTCATAATCATCCCGCAACAGAGAGCTCAACTGCCGACCTGCCTGTAAAAGCCAGTTGCGATCTCGGTTCAGGATTCGGTAAGTCTGGCGGATCACGGCAGCCACCAGCTCATCGGTTGGGATCCCGTTGACCCGTAGCAGGGTGCGCAAAAACTCGAAAGAGCGGCAGAACTCCCTTACTTCCGTATCGGAGCAGAGATAAACCGGCTGGTGAATCTGGGGAGGGCGTGGCGGCAAGTACTGATAGACCCGTCCCCCGCTGACAAAGCCGACAATGGCCGCGCGAAAATCGGTGCGCAACATGGCAAAAATCTGGGGCTGTTGCTCCCGCAGCTCCTGAGGGGAGAGGCCCAAAGCCCTGGCGCGATGGACGGTGTCGATGGGGGCGATGGCGGCATAGCAAACCACGCCATAGATCAGGTTGCCGGTCTCTTCGTCTTGGGAGCGCGTCCAACTGCCGAGAGCAGGCATGGGCGGGAAGGTCAGGCGTTCCGGCTCGAAGCACTGGGCCACAAAGGTTGTGGTGTCGGCCTCCACCACTTCTCCAAAAGCAGAGGCAGGCTGGGGGGCTCTCATCGGGATCTCAGACTTCTCAAGGGTTGCTGCTGCAAAGGCCGACGGAGGGAGACAGAGGAGTCAGGAGAAAATGGAATTTTTCCAGGTTTTAAGACTTGTGAAGATAGGGGCATCCCCTTGCCCAACATTTTGCCCCTTTTGCAACGTTTTGTCCGATCCCCGAACGGCAAATCGGCAACTCAACAGCCTATGAGATCCTCATTGCTAAGAAAGTTAGCCGATTTTGGGGATCCCTGCGTAATATATTTTTTCACACGCTCCCGTGCAAATTCGCCATCCTAAATATTAGCCATTCTAAGTATTGAGCAGTTGGCGAGCGGAGGGAGAAACAATGAATGCTCAGCAACGCGGCCAAATCATCGCTTCTGAGTGGATGATCGACAGCCAAAACCCAGTACACTCCATTTCTCGGCTCAAGCGTCGGGCGACCTACTCCGATGTAACCCTCTGGTGGTTGGTGGTGCAACTCAACCTGATGGAACAAAACTCTATCCACACCGATCACCGATAGGATGGACGGCACAAGAACAATCGGCTGCACGAAAATCCCAGCCCAGGAACATCCCGGATCCTAAATCCAATCTTAAAACTTAAAAAAAACAAAAGAAGAGCTGAAAGTTGAGTCGGGTTGCACCTCGAACACCAGCTCTTCTGGACAGAGTAAGGAATAGAGATAAAGAAGAACCGAGTCTCGACCCCCCTTTAATCCTCCAGAGGCAAAGCCGCCACCTGAGCCGATTGCACTGGCGAGGGGAAGAAAGGCCGCTGCACGATTTCAGTTGCCAACACACTGCGCAACTGGGCAGCTACCGCCACCGTCGTGACATCGTAGGTTTGGGTAGCCAGGCGCGGGTAGAAGCCAATGCCGAGAATCGGCAACAGCAGACAGAGGGCCACCGCCATTTCCCGCGGACGCACATCCCCCAGGTAGTCTTCCAAAACCAAGCCGGGATCCTGAGCCCCGTAGAACACCTGACGCAGCATGGAGAGCAAGTAAATGGGCGTCAAAATGATACCCACTGCCGCCAGCAGGGCAATTCCAGCTTTGAAGGTCGGCGCATAGGCATCGCTGGTGGTCAAGCCCAAGAACACCGTCAGCTCACCCACAAATCCGCTCATCCCCGGCAGCGCCAGAGAGGCCAGGGATCCCGCTGTAAACAGGGCAAAAGCCTTCGGCATCTGCTTGGCCAACCCTCCCAACTTGTCGAGGGCAAGGGTGTGGGTGCGCTCGTAGGTGATCCCCGTCAGGAAGAACAGAACCGCGGCAATCAGACCGTGGGAGATCATCTGCAGCACTGCCCCATTGATGCCCAGCTCCGTGAAGGCGGAGATCCCGATCAACACAAAGCCCATGTGGGCAATGGACGAATAGGCCAAGCGCCGCTTGAGATGGTTCTGACCAAAGGCCGCCAACGCCCCGTAAATGATGTTCACCACACCCAACACCGCCAGCACAGGGGCGAAGTACACGTGGGCTTCCGACAACATGCCCACATTCATGCGGATCAGGCCATAGCCCCCCATCTTGAGCAGAACTCCCGCCAAGATCATGGAAATGGGAGCAGAGGCTTCGCTGTGGGCATCCGGCAGCCAGGTGTGCAGCGGGAAAATCGGCAGCTTCACCCCAAAGGCAATCAGCAAAGCCGCATAGGCCAACAGCTCCAAGGCCAGTGGGTAAGACTTAGCGCTCAGCTCTGCCATCTCCAGGCTGAAGCCCTCGCCGTAGAAGGCCATCGCCAGGGATCCCACCAAGATAAAAATGGAGGCGGCGGCGGTGTAGAGGATGAACTTGGTGGCGGCGTACTGGCGCTTCGGCCCACCCCAAATGGAGATGAGCAGATAGACCGGCACCAGCTCAATCTCCCACATCAGGAAGAATAGAAGCATGTCCTGCGCCAGAAATACGCCCACCTGGGCGCCGTACATCAGCAGCAGCAGGAAGAAAAACAAACGCGGCTTGTGGGAGAGATTCCAAGCCGCCACAATCGACAGGGTTGTGATCAAACCGGACAGCAATACCAGCGGCAAGGACAGGCCGTCCACCGCCAGCGACCAGTGGAATCCAATTTGGGGCACCCAGGCGTAGCGCTCCGCCAGTTGCAGAGAAAAGTCCTGCAGGTCATAGTGCCGCGCAAAGACATAGGCCATCAGGCCCAAATCAAAAGCCCCCACAGCGAGGGCATACCAACGCACCCAACGGCTCTGGGGGATCAAGGGGATCCCAAAGGCTGCCAGCAGAGGCAAGAGCACCAGCACCGACAGCCAGGGAAACTCAAGAGGATTGCTCATGACCGGGAATAAATACTCATGCTCGATACCTCAATGATATGAAGCTGTGTAAACAAATGGGAAGCGATATTTACAAAAAAATCTGCGCAATAGCGCAGATCTCGAGAAAGTTTCTCTGATGCCGATCCTCGAGGATCCTCAAGGGATCCGGCGCGATAGCGCTCCGCCAGGTGGATGGGCCACCCGAGTTGGCCAGGGATCCTCCGGCCAAGCAAGATCTCGGCTCCTGAACTCCCCCGGTACCTGGGGGGGTCTACTCGTCTTCGGCAAAGACAAAACGGTGCAGCTCGTCCAGGGTTGGCTCTGGGCTTTCCAGAGCAAAAAGAACCGCGTCCTCAATCACGGCGCTGACCTCCGCGTGGATGGCTTGGAAGTCTGCCTCGGTCATTAGGTTGTGCTCCAGGGCATAGCGTTCCAGTTGCTTGATGGGATCCCGCTGCCGCCAGAACTCTTTTTCCTCAGGACTGCGCAGCTCGTCAGGGTCGGCCAGAGAATGGCCCCGGAAACGATAGGTGATGCACTCCAGCAAGGTGGGGCCTTCTCCGGCACGGGCGCGGGCGATGGCCTGTTGGGCGGCCTCTCGCACTGCTAGCACATCCATCCCATCCACCTGGTAGCCGGGCATGCCAAAAGCCGGGCCTTTGCGGTAAATATCGGTGTCGGAAGTGGCGCGTTCATGGGCCATGCCAATAGCCCAGAAGTTATTTTCCACCACATAGATGATGGGCAACTTCCAGAGGGCAGCCATGTTGAGGCACTCGTAAAACTGGCCGTTGTTGCAGGCTCCATCCCCGAAGAAGCAGGCGGTTACCTGGTCGGTGCCCCGATATTTGGCAGAAAAAGCAGCCCCCGTCGCCACTGGGATCCCTTCGGCCACAAAGGCATAGCCCCCCAAGAAATTGTGCTCCGCCGAGAAGAGGTGCATGGAACCACCCCGACCCTTGCTGCAGCCGGTGGCCTTGCCGAACAACTCTGCCATGACCGCCCGCGGCGGGATCCCGGTGCTGAGGGCATGCACATGATCGCGGTAGGTGCTGCACACGTAGTCGGTGGGCTTGAGCGCCTTGATCACCCCCGTAGAGACGGCCTCTTGGCCGTTGTACAGATGCACAAAGCCGAACATCTTGCCCTTGTAGTACATTTCGGCGCACTTGTCTTCAAACAGGCGGCCCAGCACCATGTCTTCATAAAGAAGACGAGCCTCTTCGGCAGAAATGCGAGCAGTTGTGGAGCGCGAAGTAAGTTCTTGAACCATGCTGCGGTGCAACGAATCAGAGGTATCTTAGGCGGTCAGCAGTGAGCTTTGCGGTTTGCCCATTATCTCATGCTCCAGTCTGTCTGCCACCTTACCTGGAAATCCCATCCTGCAGGGCCGAAAGCGGTTGTTTCGAGGCCAAGGGAGTTAAACTGAAAGGCTAGGGCAAGAGGCGTTTCCATTGCAGCAGCCGCATCAGGACTCCGTCCCGCAAACGCGAATCTTGAACACCAGAGGGGGGGTTTCTTCTGCTCTCGGCTTGGACGTCGATCTGCTGGAGCCGGGGGCAAGAGGTATTTGGCCAGCCAACGTGACGGGGTGCGCCCATGGGAGCCCGTTGGGTTAGCGGTTTTGCGGCGGTGTTGTTTGCGTTGGCGGTCACCCTGCTAGGGGGCTGGTATTTTACTGCAGCCATTGGGCTGATCATTTTTTTGGCCCAGTTGGAGTTTTTTCGCTTGGTGCAAGCCAAAGGCAATGCGCCGGCCATGCGCACCACCATGTTTTCCAGCCAGGTGCTGGTGATTTTGCAGCAGGTGAGGCCGGAGTGGACCAGCCCTGCCTTTATCGTGGCGGGATCCATCATCTGTTTTTATTTGCTCTTTAAGCCCAAGGTGGCCACCATTGCCGATATTGCCACCTCGATTTTGGGGTTGTTCTACTGTGCGTTGCTGCCCAGCTTCTGGATTCGGGTCAGGGCCTTGTCTTTTGCGCAAGGGCTGGGCGAAGGGCTATGGATTACGCTGCTGGCCATTGGCTGCGTGATCGCTGCCGATGTGGGGGCCTACCTGTGTGGTCGGGCCTTTGGGCGCACCAAGCTCTCCATCCTCAGCCCGAAAAAGACGGTGGAAGGGGCAGTAGCCGGCATTGCCGCCAGCATGACCCTTGCGGTGGTTGGAGCCTATTACCTGGGCTGGCCGTGGAGCTGGTTGAGTGGGGGCATTCTGGGGTTTTTGATTGGGTTAACCAGCCTGCTGGGAGATCTCACAGAATCTCTGATGAAACGGGATGCCGGCGTCAAAGATTCCGGGGATCTGATCCCGGGCCACGGCGGCATTTTGGATCGGGGGGATAGCTACGTATTCACCGGGCCGCTGGTGTTTTATTTTATGGAATGGCTCAACGCTTACTCTGGGCTGTAGAGCCAGCTTGCAAGTTTGCCAAACCCAGGAGCGCCCACTAGCCGAAGGTGCGGAAGGCCCTCAATTCAAAATTGCCTGGCATTCGGGCCGCTCCAAAAACACTTCTGGCAAAATGGAATCCCCGAAGTGCCCTGGAGGTGCACTCACTATGGCAAACCCCTTCAGATCCAACTCGGTTTCGTCGTAAACCACCAGTTGCCTGAAACTGGCAACAGGATCCCCCTCCACCTCGAGAATGCGGGCTTTTCGCTGGATAATCCAAGGGGTCTCCCCTTCTAGTTCAGAAGGGGCCAGAGGGCGATCTAGGCCAAACACGAACTCTCCACTTCGACCGACGAGAATTGCCTCCAGGCTACCGGGCTTTCCTGCACCTACAAAGCAAAAAAAGTAGTCAGAGTGCGGGGTAAAATACAGGCCTATCAGGGGTAGTAGAGGCGGCCAGGATTGTTCATCCGGATGAAGGCGAGCACTGAAGCAAGCTTCATAACCTGCCAGAGAGCCTGGTTCAAAAGGCTCCCCACGACAAAGTAGGATGTCTCTCTCTGATCTCTTCCAGTCCTGTTGCGCCAAGGCAGGGATCCCAGGGGATAGAGCCATCAGGGCCATCAGTACCGTTGCCGTCAATGATCTGGACATAACGCAGTACCCAAACGCTGAGGACAGCAGTACCCTAGCTCGAAATCCCTCTCTGGCTGTGTGATCGGGGTCAAGACCAACGGGCCACTCTACCCCGAAGGGCAAGGGGTTAGACTGCTACTCTATAAAGTGATTTATCCTTCTCAGCCGTTGGCCTGTTCTCCCCATGACTGCTGCAATTTCCTCCGCCAACCTGCCCAGCCAGTACAACCCCTTCGAGACCGAGCCGAAGTGGCAGCGCTTTTGGGAAGAGAAGGGCTTTTATGTGGCGGATCCCAAGGCACCAGGAGAGGCTTTTAGCATGGTGCTGCCCCCGCCCAATGTGACGGGCAACCTGCACATGGGCCATGCTTTTGCCTTTACCCTGCCGGATGTGGTGACGCGCTACAAGCGCATGCGCGGCTACAACGTGCTCTGGCTGCCCGGCACAGACCATGCCAGCATCGCCGTGCACACCATCCTGGAAAACCAACTGCGCCAAGAGGGCAAGACCCGCTTCGATCTGGGCCGCGAGGCTTTTCTGGAGCGAGCTTGGGCTTGGAAGGAGCAGTCGCAGGGAGCTATCAAGAGCCAATTGCGGCGGCTGGGTCTCTCGCTGGACTGGACGCGGGATCGCTTTACCCTCGACGAGGGGTTGAGCCGGGCGGTAACCGAGGCGTTTGTGCGGC
Source organism: Thermostichus sp. OS-CIW-30 (assembly GCF_054060215.1). Lineage (NCBI taxonomy): Bacteria > Bacillati > Cyanobacteriota > Cyanophyceae > Thermostichales > Thermostichaceae > Thermostichus > Thermostichus sp. OS-CIW-30. The sequence goes on from NZ_JBSSCZ010000010.1 coordinate 51,740, forward strand.
TGTACGAGGCGGGGCTAATTTACCGGGGGGAATATCTGGTGAACTGGTGCCCGGCCACCCAGTCGGCGGTGTCAGACATTGAGCTAGACGACAAAGAGGTCAAGGGCCACCTGTGGCATTTTCGCTATCCCTTGGCCGAGGATCCCAGCCAGTATCTGGTGGTGGCCACCACTCGGCCCGAGACCATGCTGGGGGATACGGCGGTGGCGGTGAACCCCCAAGACGAGCGCTATTGCCATCTCATCGGCCAGTTCATTCGCCTGCCCATTAAAAATCGCCTCATCCCCATCATTGCGGATGAGTATGTGGATCCCTCCTTTGGCTCCGGGTGTGTGAAAATTACCCCGGCCCACGACCCCAACGACTTTGAAATCGGCAAACGGCACCAATTGCCCTTCATCAACATCCTCAATAAAGACGGCACCCTCAACGAAAACGGGGATCCTTTCACCGGCCTAGATCGCTTTGTGGCCCGAGAAAAGGTGGTGCAGTGGTTTGCCGAACATGGCCTGCTGGAGAAGGTGGAGGACTACACCCACACCGTTCCCCACAGCGACCGCGGCGGCGTGCCCATCGAGCCTTTGCTTTCCATTCAGTGGTTTTGCGATGTCTCGGGGATGGGGGCTCGCTGTTTGGAAGAGGAATACCAACGAAATAGCCCCCGCTTTATCCCTGAGCGCTGGACCAAAGTCTACACGGGCTGGCTGGAAAAGCTGCGCCCCTGGTGCATTTCTCGGCAGTTGTGGTGGGGCCATCAGATCCCAGCTTGGTATCCAGTCCTCAATGGCCAGCTTCTCGAGGATCCCCAAGCTTTTGTGGTGGCCCGCAACGGCGAGGAAGCGCTGCTCAAGGCACGGGAAAAGTTTGGCCCAGAAGTTGAGCGGGTGGAACAGGATCCCGATGTGCTGGATACCTGGTTTAGCTCTGCTCTGTGGCCCTTTTCAACCCTGGGCTGGCCGGAAGAGACCGAGGATTTCAAACGCTACTATCCCAACTCCCTGATGTCCACGGGCTTTGACATCATTTTCTTCTGGGTGGCCCGCATGGCCATGATGGGATCCCAATTTACCGGCCAGATCCCCTTCAAAGATGTGTACATCAATGGCCTGGTGCGGGATGAGCACGGGGCGAAAATGTCCAAAACCAAGGGAAATGGCATCGATCCCCTGGAGCTGCTGGACAAATACGGCACCGATGCCCTGCGCTATGCCCTGGTCAAGGAGGTGGTGGGGGCAGGGCAAGACATCCGCCTGGCCTATGACCGCAAGACCGGCGAGAGCGCCAGCGTAGAGGCCGCCCGCAACTTTGCCAATAAGATCTGGAACGCCTCCCGCTTTGTGTTGATGAACTTGGAGGGGCAAACCCCTGCCCAACTGGGATCCCCTGTTCCTGAAGCGCTGGAATTGGCCGATCGCTGGATCCTGTCGCGGCTGCACTCCACAGCCACCCAAGTCATTGCCGAGCTGGAAGCCTATGGCCTGGGAGAGGGGGCACGCCTGCTCTACTCTCTCATTTGGGATGACTTTTGTGACTGGTACATCGAGCTGGTCAAGCCCCGGCTGCGGGGAGAAGACCTGGCTTCCAAACGCGCAGCGCAGCAGGTGCTGGCCACCGTTTTGGAAACCATTCTCAAGCTGCTGCACCCCTGGATGCCCCACATCACCGAGGAGATCTGGCAGCTTCTCACCCAGGTCAATCAAACCACTTCCATCTCTGTGCAGCCCTATCCCACCCCGGATCCCAGTTGGATCGACCCTCAACTGGAGCGGGAGTTTGGCTTGGTGATCCAAACCATTACCAGCCTGCGCAACCTGCGGGCAGAAGCCGGCCTCAAGCCCCATCAGACCATCAGGGCCCTTTTGCTCACTACCGATCCCGCCGAGCAGCGGATCCTGACGGCTGCCCAAGCTTATATCTGGGATCTGGTCAAGGCCGAGGCTTTGGAGATTACGGGATCCCTGGCCACGGAGCCCAAACAGGTGGCGGCTGCAGTGGTGGGCACGGTGCAGGTGCTGATGCCCTTGGCAGGACTGGTGGATGTGGAAGCGCTGCGGGCCAAGCTGCAAAAAGACCTGGCCAAGCTGGAAAAAGAGGCCCAAGGGATCCGCGCTCGCCTAGAGAACCCCAATTTTCTCAACCGGGCCAACCCTGAAGTGGTGCAAGCCAGTCAGGAGCAACTGGCGGAGCTGGAAGCCCAGATGAGGTTACTGGGATCCAGGCTGGAGAAGCTGGGCTGAGGTGGCGTCAGCGCAGGTAGGGCAGCGGAGTGTTTGGGCCGGGCCAGTTGGGGTGTGAAGGCAATGTCCCCAGAATTTCGCGAAATCGAAGTGGTGAACCCCTGCTTCTGTGTTAGGATAGAAGCTGAGATTGTTATCGGTTGTAGTGCTCGTTTCTTCTGGTCTTGACGGATTTTCACGTTTTGTATTGGCAGACGGCTCTCCGAACATCTCACCCTTTGTTACTCTCTCTTTCGGAGATCGTCTATGTCGATTTATGTTGGCAACCTTTCCTTTAAGGTGACAGAAGCGGATTTGACCGCTGTTTTTGCTGAGTACGGTTCTGTCAAGCGGGTGCAAATCCCCACTGACCGCGAGACAGGCCGCATTCGGGGCTTCGGGTTTGTGGAAATGAGCTCTGAAGCAGAGGAGCAAGCTGCCATTGCTGCGCTGGATGGGGCGGAATGGATGGGGCGCGACCTCAAGGTGAACAAAGCTCGTCCCCGGGAAGAACGCCCCACCTCAGGTTTCCGCTCTGGTAACGCGAACAGTGGCGGCGAGCGGCGGCGGAGTTTTCAATCTCGCTATTGAAACGCCTGCTGAGGCTTCCCGGTGCTGGGCAAGGGATTCTCAGTTGAGCTTGTTTTGAAGCGCAGCACCAGGATCCAGCTGTTTCTCTAGCCTGCTTCCATTGTTCCAACAGAGGAGTTGATGAGGGATCCCGATCAACTTACTCTTAAGATTCTTCCTTGCTCCCTGAGAGAGGAAAATAAAACGCTTGGCTTGGGTTACGGCGAGTTCGGGGATCCCTCTGGCCAAGGATCTGTCAGGTCGGCGGTCAAGGGATCCCAGTCCCATCCCCAATCGCGGGCAATGGCCTGAGTAATCCCCAGTTGCCCGTGGCCAGGGTAGCGGGCCAGGGCTACCACCAGATCAACAAGCTGCTCACCGGCAGGGATTCGACCAAAGATGTGCAGCCCATCGCGAATCTGAGATTCTTTTAGCTCGCAGAGATAGCCATCCAGGCGATTCCAATCTTCTTCTTTTTCCAAGTTGAACTGCTGGTCTAGATGCTCGGCTCGAACCAGCTCCTGAATCTGGGCGCGAATCAGGGGACAACGACTGGGATCCAACTGTTGGGCCTGCACGTACTCATCCATCAACCGTTCCAAGTCCGCCAGGGGGCCGTACAGCTCAGCACGAGTAAGGGGCGGGGTGAGGTGGTCGATAATCACTGCCTGGGCTCGCCGCTTGGCCTGGGATCCCTCTCCCGGATCGTTGACAATGAAGGGGTAGAAGTGGGGCAGCGGCCCCAGGGCCATCTCCGGGTAGCAGGTGGCGGAAAGGGCGGATCCCTTGCCGGGCAGCCATTCCAGGTTGCCGTGCTTGCCCACATGCACCACCGCTTGAACGGCGAAGACCTGCCGCAGCCACAGGTAAAAAGCCAGGTACTCGTGGGGGGGCACCAGATCCGGGGCGTGGTAGTTCAAGGACGGATCCCGGTCATAGCCTCGCGGGGGCTGAATGCCTACAAACACCTGCCCTAACTGCAGTCCCACCACGGGAATATCTCGAGAGGGCGGATCCCCCCACTGCCGGACGAGGTCGGTCTGGATGGGCTCAGGCAAGCGGGCAAACCACTCTCGATAAAGGGCAGCAGAAAGCCATTGGCGAGCGGGGCGCAGGGATCCCAGCGGGTCATAGGTTTGGCCCTGGGTGAGCCAGCGGATGAGCTCATCTCCTGTCTGCGGCAGGGGCCCCACCCGGTAGCTGGATTCCGCCAGGACCTTGAGAATCTCCACGCAGCTTGCCGGTGTATCCAACCCTACCCCATTGGCCAGCCGCCCGTCCCGGCTGGGGTAGTTGGCCAAAATCAGAGCCAGACGGCGCTGGTTGGCAGGGGTGCGCCGCAGTTTCACCCAGTTGGCCGCCAAATCGGCTACAAACTCCACCCGATCCGGCACAGCCGCATAGGCCACCACCTCCGTTTGCAAGTGGGGATCCCGCTGTTGAACCGCCTTGAAGGAAACGGCGCGGCTGATGATGCGCCCATCCACCTCCGGCAAAGCCACATTCATGGCCAGATCCCGCGCTCCCAGTCCTCGCGTGGAGTCCTCCCAGCTCTGGCGGGATCCGCTGCTAAGGATTACCTGCAAAACGGGCACATCCAATTCCTGCCACAGGCTTACATCGGGCTGGTGGCTGTCCAACCGCGCCAGCGAAAAACTGGTGGTGTTGAGCAACAGGTCAATCTGGCTGCCAAAGTGATCCCGAATGGCCTGGGGCAAGTCGGGATCTTGAAGGCTGTAGGTGTAAAGGCACAGAGGCTGCAGCCCCCGCTCCACCAAGGCTTTTGCCAATTGATCCACCGGCTCTATGTTCCCCGCCAGAACATGGGCTCGGTAGAGCAAAATCCCCACCTTGGGAGCTTGGGGATCCGTCGGCGAGGCTACGGGAGGTTGGTAGATCCCAAGACGAGGCAACCCTTGTGGATCCGGCGCCGAATATTGGCCCCCTAGGAACTCCCTAGCCAGCAACAGCAGACAGGCAGCCACATTCTCCGCTCCCCCCTCCAGCCAGTACCGCCACACCCGATCCGCCACCGCCAGGGGCACAGTGGAATGGCTCACCAAATCCCAGTCGGGGCGATCGTCCCCAGGAATGACGATCAGGGTGGATCCCTCCTCGGCGGCCACCTGCTTGGCTACCTCCAGGCCATAGCTCCAGTAGGCCCTTCCCCCCAACAGGCGAAGGAGCACCACCTGCGCCCGCCGCAGCACCCTCTCGGCATAGTCATCCAGGCTTAGGGGCTGTTGCAACTGCAACAAATTGGCCGCCCGCACCGCCGGAAAATCGCCGGGCAACAGGCGCAGGGCTGCGCTCAAGGCCGTGAGATCCGTATCGGCTGCCGAAAGGATAACGATGGGAGCGGGATCCTGCTCCAAGAAAATGACGCCGGATTGGGAAGGATCCCATCCCCCTGGCAAAGCAGCTATTCGGTGCATGGCCGCTCTCCCAAGGGAAGGAAGCTCAGGCTTAGCGACTGTACTTGAAGCACAGAAGCACCCCAGCTCCCAGCGCTCAACTGGTCAGGAAGGGCTCCCGTAGTGGTTCCCGCTACCCAAGCATTGCCCTGTCCAAAGTGCTCCGCACCGCTGGCGCGAAAGTGCTCCGCACCGCTGGCGCGATCGACAGCAATAGAGTCAGCCACCTCATTCGCAGGAGTTCCGAACTGGCGAGCCCACTCGATTGAATGCGAACCGTAGGCTCTCAGAAGAATTGAACTGGCAAAAAAAGTTAAAGCACTTGCGAAAACTACCCTGCCCACCCTTTTTTTCATATCCTTCAAGTCCCCCCTTGCCGACTAGGGCAGCACCGCCTAGAGCCTAGCATGGGGCAGCTTTCTGCTGGCTACTGGGGTGTTGAGCTGCCGCAGAGGGATCCCGCCCTGGCAAAGCCTCAGCCTAACGAGCGTATTTGAGTACAAAGGCATCTTTCATGCCGGCTCGGGGTTGGTCAGGAAAGGCTCCCCAAGTTACCCCCGCCACCCAAAGATTTCCCCTTCTATCCGAAGCAAGAGAACCGATCCATTCAAAGTCAGGGGTTCCAAACTGGTGGCTCCAGAGTTCATTGCCGTTGACGTCGTAAAGGCACACAAAGGCATCGCTAGGCAACTGACCCGCTGGGGTTCCCTGGGTATGTCCTGCCACCCAAATGTTCCCGATTCCATCCACAGCGATGGCCAGGACTCGTTCCCTCCGTTTGCCTGGGAATTGGCGGTTCCAGAGTTGGTTGCCGTAGGCATCGTACTGCTGCACAAGAACGCTGTACTCCCCTGCCTGGCCGGTGGGAGCTTCTTGGATGAATCCCGCTATCCAGACATTCCCCATCTCACCTACAGCGATGGAAAAAGCCCCGTCACCCCTCCCGCCTGAAAACTGGCGAAGCCAGAGCTGGTTGCCCTCGGGATCATATTTGCGCACAAAGCCTCCCGCTCTGGGACTCCGTCCCGCTGACGCGACCGACTGTCCCGGAAGGCTTTCTTGAATGGATCCCACCACCCAGACATTTCCCTCCTCGTCGGCAGCCAGGGCACCGGCCCGCCGATGGAGCTCGAGCTCTCGAGTCCAGAGCAGGTTGCCATTGGAGTCATACTTGTGCACAAAGCTTTTACCCCTGGATTGGCCGGAAGGGGCTAAGGACTCCGTCCCGCTACCGCGAACGGCATCCCCCGCCACCCAGACGTTGCCCTCTGCATTCACGGCAAGAGCCGTGACCCCGTCCAACTCCCCACTGCCGAACCGACGAGTCCAGAGTTCCCTGCCCTGGGGATTGTACCTGCGCACGAAAGCTTCCTTCCCCCCGGCACTGACCTGGTGGGGGAAAGTCCTGTAGGTAACCCCTGCCACCCAGGCGTTTCCCCACCTGTCCACCGCTACGGCTAGCGCTTCGTCAAGACTGGAAGTTCCAAACTGGCGGGTCCAGAGTTCCTTACCTTGGGCGTTGTACTTGCGCACAAAGGCATCTCCCCCACCTGCCCCGGCCTGCTTGGGAAGAGTTCCGTGGGTAACTCCCACCACCCAGGCGTTTCCCCTCTCATCTACAGCGATGGAGTGGGCCTCGTCGGAGCTAGGGGTTCCAAACTGGCGGAGCCAAGGAGCAGGATCCTCGCCGCAGGCACCCAAAAGAGCCGAGCTGGCAAAAGCCAGCCCTAGAGAGACAACCCTCTCCAGCGGTCGCTTCCTGTTCATATGCGTACGGCACCCTGACGGGAAAGGACTCCGTCCCGCTACCGCGATCGGCGCTTCCTGACAAGGGGGTACCGCCTAGAAGTTAGCACGGGATAACTGACGGGATAACTGTTGGATGATTCTCCAACGGCAGGACTGTCCTCTGGCTGGGAACCTTCCTTTAGGCGACTTGGGGTACGGGCTCAGGGTTGGGCAGCAGGCCAGCTAGGCGCGGGGAAAAACGCAGTGCTGCCTGCACAAAGGCTTGAAACAGACGGAAGTGCAAGGACTCCGTCCCGCTGACGCGAAAGGACTCCGTCCCGCTACCGCGAACAGCTTGCCGCCACTGACCACATTTAACAATTGCATCCCCCGGCAAATGCCCAAAACAGGGATCCCCTGGGCCAGCACGGCCTGAGCCAAGGCCACCTCAAATCGATCTCGCTCCGAGTTGACATAGCGCACCTGGGGATGTTGCGGATCTTCTCCGTAGGTGCTGGGGCAGAGGTCGCCGCCACCGGTCAACACCAGGCCATCCACCCAAGACAGCAAAACCTGGGGCTCGCTTTCGCCTGGGGGAAAAAGAACAGGGATCCCTCCGGCAGCACGAATGGCATCCACATAGCGGCCTGGCGCTACAAAGTCTCCCTCGTCATTGCGGTTGCGGGTGGTAACGCCGATGAGCGGTCGATTTGAAAAAGGGGATGTCCGATTCATCCTTCTACGATAACCTTATTTCCCGATGTTGATGGTGCTATGCCTACGGCAGAGGAACCGCACCACTGTCCTGAGCAGAAAAATCCAAAGTTTTCCCCCGCGATAGGAGTTAAATCTCGTTGTTGCGCAACGCTAACGCAAAGGGATCCCAGAAATCGCCGAAGCCATTAACCTTTCCCAAGGAAGTAGCGGCGGCTGATCCCTTGGGCCAGCAAGACGAACAACACCAGGGATCCCTGAATCACACCGGCCAAAGAAGACTCCAATTGCAAAGAGAGAGGCAGTTGCAAGCTGCCGATGTTAAGACTGCTGAAGAAAAAGGCAATCGGCAAAATCAGCAGGGGGTTAAAGCCTGCCAGCATCACCACCAACAAGGCCAGAAAGCCCAAATTGCTGGAGATATTGGGGATGAGGCGATGGAACAGAGCCAACACCTGCAAGGCGCCCGCCAGCCCTGCTAAGCCCCCACAGCAGGCAAATGCCATGAGCAACCTGCGGGTAGCCGGGATCCCCAACCGGAAAGCAGCTACAGGGTTTTTCCCCACCGCCCGCAACTGCAGGCCGAAGCGAGTGTTGCCCACCACCAGCACCGTCAGGGCCAAAGCCAACAGGGCCAGCAGCAACGCCACCGGACTGGCCTCTGACCGCCCCCAGGTGGGCAACCACAGACGGGGATCCAACACTTCCGTCCCGCTCATGGAAGCCACCCCCGGCCTTTTCCAAGGGCCGAAGATCAGGTAGAGCACCCAACCTTGGGCAACAAAATTCAGCCCCAGCCCAGCGAAGATCTCGTTGACCCGCCCCCACACATTCAGGATCCCAGCCAACAGGCCCCAGCCCGCCCCCCCCAGGATCCCGGCCAAAAGCGCCAAGGTAATGGCCAGTGGCGGCGGCAACCATCCCGCTTCCAGACGCACCAGAAACGTGGCCGCAATTGCCCCGACCACCATTTGCCCTTCGATGCCCAAGTTGTAGAGACCGGCAACAAACGTAAACACCAGCCCACAGCAGCAGAGGACAAGGGGAGCCAGCGTTGCCAAAACCCGGCCAAACTGAGCTTCAGTGCCGAAGGCCCCCTGCCACATGCTGGCCGCCACCTGGAGAGGTGAAGCCCCCGCCAGCAGGATCACCCCCGCCACAAATAGCAGCGCTGCCAGCCAAGCCAATCCCTGGATTACCCAGGTACGCTCTAGAGACACCCACGACCGGCCCGATTCCGCTATTCCCGCCATGCTTTAACACTTCCTAGGATTCTTAAACTTAAGATTTTTAAACTCAAAGAGGCTCCCCGCTGCCCTGCTCCAAGAGGGGATCCAAACGGCGCACCAGTTGCCAGCCCTCCACCTCCGCCAGAGGTTGTAACCCCAAATCCCGGATCTCCACCTGTTCTGCCTGCACCGGAGATACCCAAAGGTAGTCTCCATGCTCCCCTCGTCGCAGAGCCTGATCATCCACCCATCTCCCCGGATTAGGGGTATAAAAAGCGATGGCCTGGGCCTGACAGACATCCGGCAAGCCGCTGCGGCCAATATCCACCACCGTCTCCCCAGACTCTGTCGAGGACTCCGTCCGAATAGCGCGAACGGACGGGGGCAGCATTTGGTTCCAATCCATTTGGGCAAAAGCAGGGCTGAAGTTGCCGAAATCAGGCCGCAAGACGATGGTGATCATGGCGAGGATCCCGACCAACAAGAGGATTCCCACCCACAGCTCGCCGGCGCAGCGCAACACCCGCCGCCAACTCCAGATCCCCGGCAGCAAGAGGTACAAAAGACCCATCGCCACCAGCGGCCAAGCATGAGGCTGTAGGAGCTCCAGACCGTCTACACCTAGCCGGACGGCCACCCCCAAACCCAACAGCAACAGCCCCACCGCTGCCAGTCCCCAAGAGAGCACCTGGGCCAGACGGGGCTTTAAGTGCAAGGACTCCGTCCCGCTAACGCGATCCGCACCGCTGACGCGACCCCGCATAGCCAACGCTTGATCCAAGGCTACCCCGGCCAAGAGAGCCAGCCAAGGGTAAAGCTGCACGGTGTAGTAGGGGGTTTTGGTGGGATAAAGCTGCAACAACAACAGCAGCAGCAGGGGGAAAGACCAGATTAGCAGCGTGGATCCCGGCTGCTGGCGCACCAGGAGAAAGCCACCCACCAAAGCCAAAACCGTCCACGGGAAGCCATGAACGGGAATGTGCCAAAAGTAGTACCAGCCGGTGGCATCCGCATGGAAGGGCTCTTGCCCCAGATCCCACACCTTCCCCACCAGGGTGGTCAGCACCTGTGGGCCATACACCTGCATGGCCAGACCCAGCCAGAGGCCAAAAATCCCCAAGCCCAGCCCAAGCGCCAGCCAAAATGGGGCGGATCCCATCCAGCGGCGCCGTTGCTGCACGAGATAGGGGATCAAAGCCGCCCCCGGCAGCAGGATCATGGCACTTTTCATCAGCAGGCCCAGCCCGAAGGCCACTCCGGTTAGCCAAAACCAAACCCTGTGGCCGCGGATACCGTTGACCAGCCCCAGGATCCCCAGCAGCTCCAGAAAGGTCAAGGGCACATCCTGCCCCACCAGCCGCCCCTGCTGCACCCAGAGGTAGCACAGGGGCAAAACCGCCATCCCCAAAAAGGCCGCCCGCATCGGCAAAAAAAACCACCCAATCCAACCCACCAGGGGAATGGAGAGCAAAGCAGCGAGGATCCCTGGCAGCCGCGCTGCCCACTCGTTTACCCCGTACAGGGCAAAACTGAGGGCCACGCTCCAGGTGAGCAGAGGGGGTTTCTCGAAAAAAGGCTCCCCCAAAAAAGTGGGCCCCAGCCAATGCCCTCCCCGCAGCAGCTCGCGGGCCATTTGGGCATAAAAGCTCTCGTCGCAGCCGGCCAAACTGGGATCCGCCCCCGAAAGCACAAACAGAGGCACTGCCAGGCCCATGACTAGTAGGCTTAGGCCCCAAAAGGGCACTAGGTGCGGGTCGCGGCGAAACTGAACGAAGGAGCTGGATCCCGGCAGGGATCTGCGGCTAGGAGAACTGCCCAGACGGTTGGGGTTGCCGAAAGGACGCATGGGACTCCGTCCCGCTAACGCGATGGGACAAGTCAGCAAGGGGCGGCTCTAACCAGACTAGACAAGGACTCCGTCCCGCTTACGCGAGCGGCAGAATTTTTTAGGGAAGCTCCAGAGATCCAGAGGAGCTGATACATTTACGCTGAACACTGCTGAACATCACTGTTCAACTATGCAGCGATAGCATTCTGTTTGTTTCCAACCAGAATGGCGGTATCCCGCAAAGCTTTGAGTAGAATACCCAAAGCGCAGTTTCCGTGTCGTCTTACTACCAATTTTCTGCTTTGCTTTGGCTACCATGTTGGCAGACTCGAAAGTAAACAGAAAGATCAACTGGTAGTAATCCGTACTGAACATATTATACATTATTTTCAGTATAGTTGAGCTTATTATTGACTAGAGTCATGCTCTTCAGCTTATCTGCCGGCAAGGTTAAGCCCTGAAACCAGCTAAAAAACTGCAAGGACTCCGTCCCGCTGACGCGAAAGGACTCCGTCCCGCTTACGCGATCGGCATAGGGCCAAAGAGCGGGCTCCAAGTAGTAGAAGTTCTCCCCCCGGTCGGTAAACTCCCAAAACTCTGCAGCCGTAGAGAGCAGCTCTTGGTGGATGCTCTGCAGGCGCGCCAGGGGCTCGTGCTGCATATCCTGATAGATCAGCCTGGCCCAGTCCTCCCGGCCACGACTGAGGAAATAGGCTGCCAAGCGGACTTGGGTTTTGCGGATCCCACGCAGGGTGGTTTCCTGTTGCTCGCTTTCGGGATCCTGATCCAGACGTAACAAGGCTTGCACAATGGCTTCCGTTGTTTCAGAGCCCAGAGCACAGCTCGACTGGGCCAACATTCCCAGATCAAAGCCAAAGGTTTCAGATAGGAAAAAGAGGCCAGCTTTGTAGGCAATTAAGCTGTAGTAGCGAAAGTAGCCAACAATCTGCAAGACCAGAGCCGACTGGCGGTGTTGTAGGGCTGCCTCGGCCAACAAGCGGTACTGCTTGAGCAGGTTGTAGCCGCTGCGGATGTCTCGCGCGTTGATGACGGCCCGCAGATAGGTGTTGAAAAACTTGATCACCCACCCCGCTACCGTGAGTTGTTGGGCTTCCAGGGCGCGGATCCCCAGCTCCCGGCTGTGAATGGCCACCAGGGTGCTCGCCTGGCGCATGCCGTTTAGCCCCTCGGCAAACAAGGCTTGATACTGCCGCAGTATCTTCAGCTCCAGCCAGGATCCCTCTGCCTCGATCCGGCCCAGCAGGCCCCTATCCACCGAAGCAAAGTCCGGATCCCGCCGCAGAGCCGGGGTAAAGAGAAACCAGGCAGGGGGCAGTTGTGCTTTGTGAGCAGCATAGAAGACCCACAGAGACTTCAAGCTGTCCAAGGCTTCCAGGAGAATGCTCCCCTCCTGCTGACGGAGAGCACTGGTGGCGATGCTTTTGATTTCATCCAGAGCCGAGAGGCAGCGCTGATGAGCTGGCGAGCATTCGCCCATTGGAGAGTGCTGCTCTGTTGCTATGCCTACGGCACCCTGTATTCCTGCGCATCGCTGTTGCTGCACAACGTTGTCGTGACGAGGCCGCAGTTGCAGTGAACAACGGGAGAAATAGCCCCTCTTGGATCCGGAGTCCGATCCTGATCTCCTGGAAGCAAGGGATCCCAAAACGGCCTGCCGCACCTGCTGCTCAATGCGATGGATAATCGAGGCCGGTTGCAAGAAGTGAAACACGAAGCGAAAGTAGGGGATCAGCACCAAAAACGAGGCTGTGCCCAGCAGCAAATTCAGACCGATGAGCAGCCCCAGACGTTGTTGCTCCACACCGCCGACGCGAACGTAAAGGCTCAGGGCTGCCGAACTCCACAAACTGACCACATTGGCCAGAATCAGGAAAAAGAAGAGGTAGAAATTGACTTTCTCGCGCAAAAACAGCTCCGTGACCTTTGGCGTGAAGCGATCCGCGCTCAACTGCACCACAATGGCCACCACCGAGAGGGTAAAGCCCAGCACCCCCGACAACACCTGAGCCAAGGTGGTTACAAATTCCTGCAAAGCTTCTGTATCCTGCGTGGATCCCGCCCGAACCAGGTTCAACCCGCTCTGGATCCAGCGGTGCCCACCCCAAGCCCAAAGCAAACCTGCCCCCACCACTGCAGCACTCCAGGGCAGAAAGCGGGGGCGACGCCCAACAAAGCCTGGATCTGTGTGTCTCTCTTTCACAATGGCCCTTCTCAGAGAGGGGGTGCCTCAATACTCGCTTAGAAGAGCTTCCACAAACTCGTAGCTGGAAAAAGGCCGCAGATCTTCTAGCCCCTCGCCGGCGCCGATAAAGCGGATGGGCAGGTTCATCTGCTGCGTAATGGCCAGGGCAATCCCCCCCTTGGCGGTGCTATCCAGCTTAGTCAGGATCACACCGCTCAACTTGGCAGCCTCGGCAAACACCTCGGCTTGGCGCAACCCGTTTTGCCCTTGGGTGGCATCCAGCACCAGAAGGCTTTCTACTTTGGCTTCGGGAGCTTTTTTGTCAACGATGCGGCGGATCTTGGCTAGCTCGTCCATCAGGTTTTTCTTGTTTTGCAGACGGCCTGCCGTGTCCACCAACAGCAACTCGGTGCCCCTGGCCTTGGCGGCTGTGATGGCGTCAAAAACCACCGCTGCCGGATCGGCATTGGGAGAGGGATTGGCGATTACCTCTACCCCTGCTCGCTCTGCCCAAACCTTGAGCTGCTCCACAGCAGCAGCCCGGAAAGTATCAGCAGCAGCAATCAGACAGCGGTATCCAGACTTGCGGGCGACATGGGCAATTTTGCCAATGGTGGTGGTTTTGCCCGCCCCATTCACCCCGACAATCAGCCAAATGTTGAGCGTGTCCCGTTGTGGGGCAAAGGTGGGATTCCCCACCGTCAACATCTGCCGCATCTGCTGCTTGAGGTATTTGACGGCCTCCTCTGGGGGCACCACCTCCTCTCGCATGCGCTTTTGTAGGGCTTGGATGATCTGCTCGGTGGCGTCGATCCCCACATCGGCCTGCAGCAACAGGGCCTCAATTTCTTCCACAGCCTTCTGATCCAGGGGGCCGCGGCCTACCAGGGCTTTCAACTGGTTGATCAGGTTAAGGCGAGTTTTGCCCAAGCCTCGCCGCAGCTTTTGCAGCCAGGAGATTTCCTCAACGGAAATCTCTTCCGGTTTGCGCCCTTGGGCCGCCAGGATCTCGGCTGACCAGCGGAAGCCCTCATCGAAGACCAGCTCTTCCGGCCCAGTCTCTGGAGAAGGAGCAACGGCTGGAGTCACCGGCTCGGGTTTGGGCTCATCCACGGCGCTGGCTTGCAGGGCTTGGAGACGCTCAGCAGCACGGGGAGCCAGATCGAAAAACGAGGGAGCTGCCGCCGGCTGCACAGGGGGCGATTCTGGAGATGCTGGTTCTTGTGTTGGAGTGGAGGACTGGACGGGTTCACGGGGTTCTGCTTGGGCAAGTGGGCCGGAGTCCTCAGTCGAGGCCGGTGGCTGTGGCTGGACGGATTCTGCAGGGATCCCTTCCGCTGGCGCAGGTGGGACAGAGTCCTGGGTTGCCGGTGGGGCTTGGGCAGCGGTACGGGCCTTCAGGTTGGCATAGGCGGCTTTGGCGAAGGCCAAATAGTCTTCCGGGGAGATCTCCGCCGGTTCCGGGGCCGGTGGCGAAGGCTCTGCTTCACCAGAAGAGTCGGTAGAGTCGGTATAGCGGCGGCGAAACCAATCGAAGGCCATAATCCCATCTCCAGCCTGGCTGATCTTTATCCAGTTTGACAGAGCAGCTCTCCTGCTAGAGCGCAGCCCTGGGGAGCTCATCCCTGCTCAATGGGGATCCCCGTTAGCGGGACGAGGTCCTTTCCAACCCTTCCACCCGCACAAACCCAATCACCTGCAACTGGTCAGGCTCTATCTCTAGGCTGAGCACCCGCATCAGGATCCCAATCTCTTCCAGCTCTTGCAGGTCAAGCACCTCATTGAGCCCGCCCAAAAACGCTGCTGAGATCTCATCGGGAACCCGCACAGAACCGATCACAAACTCCGGATTCTCCAGCTTTAGGCTGCGCCCTTCTTCCACGCGGATCCCGGTGTTAAACACCACCTCCACCGCTCGCGTTAGCGGGACGGAGTCCTTTTGCTCAGTACCGCCGTCTTTCTCCACCAAGAGGGCAGAGAGCTGAATGCGGCTGGGATCCAAAAACTCGACGCGGGGCTGACGCAGATCAAAACGGCGAGCTTCCCTTCCAGCTCCCCCAAAAGGCAGATCGGCGCGGATATCCTGAAACTGGCGGAGCACCTCCGGCTTGTTGAGGGCAGCATTCAAGTCCTCTTCCCGCACCAACACCCGTACCGCCGCTTGCAGAGGTCGCGCCAGGCGCAAGGGAGCCCCCTGGAAAAAAGAGGGGTCAATTGCCACCGGATCAGTTTCCAGCTCCAGAAGCTCGATGCGGGGAAAGGGCGCTCGATAGAGCCCGCGACCGGCGATCAGCAGGCGATCCGCTTGGCCATTCAGCAGCCGGTAATTGGGCTGGCTTTGGATGCGCACCTCCAAAACCTCTGCCCGATCCAACTGATCCAACAGAAGCTGCCGCGCCGTCTGATCCGCCAGATAGCCCGCTCCTCCTCCCAAGCCCGCCAACAGCCCCAAGAGAACCGCCAGGATCTCCATGCTCACTGCCCTGCTGTGCCCTAACCTAGGTTAGCAAGGGGATCCCTGGCCCCCCTTGGGGATCTGGGCTAGCGCAGCACCTTGAGGGGGCTGGCCTCAATGGGTCGGTTGCCCATAAAGGTTTTGGCAATTTTCAGGCCATCGGCCATTATCGGCCGATTGAGCGCGGGGTCATGGATGAATTTGGCGCCAGAGGCAACCGTTGGGCGTCCCTCCCCCCAAGTGTCCACGACTTTGAGAGTTGCAGCAGCAACTGGACGTCCGTCGGCATAGTAATCCACCACTTTCAGGGTCGAAGCCCCAACCGGACGGTGGTCAATCTCAATTTCGCTGAACTTGACAGGGCTGGGAAACACGGGCGGGCCGGATTTCTCCCCCAGCAGTACCGGCATCTGAGCAGCCGCAGAGGCCCCATCAGCAGGCAGGGGAGCCAGGTTTAGAGCGTTACCCGTTTGCGTTAGCGGGAGGGCGTCCTTTCCCATAGAAGAAGCCTCTTGCTCTGGAAGCGTGCCGGAATGACCATTTGGAACGGCCATAAGAAACTCCTGAGTTGGTAGAGATAATGAACAAAACAGGACGGGAAAGGGCAGGAAGCTAGATCCCAGTGGAGCGCTGCAGAAGAGGGATATCCTTGGCAGGGCTAAAGGTTGGCCTCCCCAAGTTCAAATGAGTGAGACTGAATCTCGAATCTAAAAATATTCTAAACCAAAGTTTGGCATGGGATCCGCCGGCTGTGACCCAACGGTTCCTGAGACGATGCCGGCCAGTCGCGTTAGCGTTGCGCAGCTATGACGTCCTCTTCGCTTCAGCCACTCCCTGGCAAAATCCAAAGCGGACGGTACACTAGTGAGTTAGCAAAGTCTATGGCAGGGATCCCCTATTCCTATTGGCGCTGGGCAAGGTGGGCTACACCGGCTCTGTGGGCGTTGCTGCTTTTGTCTGCTCCTGCGGCTTGGGCTTCTGCCCCGGATGCGCCCCCATTTGACTTGGGTGTCGTCCGCTCCCGTTCTTTGCCGTGGAGACATCCTCTCCTTGTTCCCGAGCAGAAGGATCCCATCCCAGCCACTCGCGTTAGCGGGACGGAGTCCTGGGTTGAGGTCGAGGTGACAGAGCATCCCTTTCTGGAGTTCACCCTTGAAGAAAGCAACGCAGCTATTGCCCTATTCGGCTGTGATTGCCCGGCCCACCTCAACCAGTTGCGGAGACTGCGTGGCCTGCCTTTGCTGTGAAGCATAGCTCCACCAGTAGCCATCCCCGACCAAGAAACACAGGAAGTCATCAAGGCCAAAGATTGGGAGCGAGAGCCATTTCAGCCGGCCTTGGGCAGAAGGGATCCCTCTGTGCCGAGTTAGGGCAGGACAGGGAGTAGCGGCAGGATCTCAATCTCGGTGCGTTGGGTTTGT
The DNA here is from genome assembly GCF_054060215.1 of Thermostichus sp. OS-CIW-30. NCBI lineage: Bacteria > Bacillati > Cyanobacteriota > Cyanophyceae > Thermostichales > Thermostichaceae > Thermostichus > Thermostichus sp. OS-CIW-30. The sequence continues at coordinate 68,518 of NZ_JBSSCZ010000010.1, forward strand.
TCGGGGGATCCGGAGGGCCAAATGGAGCCGCCGGAGCCGTGGAGTGGAACGGTCTGACCGGCTGGGCTGGCCATGCCGTGCTGAGTGATGAGCTGGTTGAGGCGGGCAATGCGCTCCGAGACAGGGGGATGGGTGCGCAGGAACTCTGGCACAGATCCGCGGGATTGCAACTTGGCCAAAAATTGCGGCATGCCCTGCGGGTCAAACCCGGCGCGATAGGCTGCCCCCAAACCTTTTTCATCGGCGATAAACTCGTTTTCACGGCTCTGCGGGCGCCGTACTCCCAATTCCAGGGCCAGAGCGGCCAGGGTACTGTCGTTGAGCCCCAACAATTGAGCCCCAAACTGGGCAGTGGCAGCCTGCTGCAGTTGTTGCAGGCCGTGGCGTTCGCCGATGTGGGCCACCTCGTGGGCCAGCACGGCGGCAATCTGGTCGTCGTTGTCGGCGGCTGCAAGGGCACCAGTGGTGATGTAGACAAAGCCTCCCAGTGTGGCAAAGGCGTTGATGTCGGGATCTTCCACCACTTGAAAGGTGTAGGGCAGATGGGGCCGTTCGCTGTGGGCGGCCACCCGTTGGCCAATGCGGTTCACCCGCTCGACCCAGTAGGGATCCGAACTGAGGCGAAGTTGTCCCCGCGCTTTCAGCTAGAAATCGCAGGAGCCCCGCACTGTACCCGTAGGTTCAGTGTTGGGAGGAATGCGCTTTGATGAAGTATAATGGACCTTAATGGTGCAAGCGTAATTGCGCTTTTTGGGGCTGCTGTAAACCAGCCTAGAGGTCCGTGGTTGGCTTGCCAACTGCAGGGCTACTGAAAGCCCGCCCTGTACCGCTTAGCGGTCAGAGTCGGGTAGTTTACTTGTCGATCGATCTGGCGGCCTAAGCTCACCTCTTGGGCATCGTTCAACTGGCTCACCTGCAGCCACTGAAGGCCATGAATCAGCAAACGGCCCAGATCTTGGGCATGGGCAGGGGATCCCATCCCAGATGCCGCAAGAATGCTGAGTAGGGCAATGGCGACCGGTCTCACCGCGCGAGAACTCCACCCCTTGGAGAGGAGAGGATCCTGTCCTGCTGGCGCGAGCAGCCTGAGGGTGTGGCGAGGTTTCAACATCAGGAATTGGCTCCATCAAGTACCCTCAAGTTAGCGATCCCGAAGCAAGATTGTCCTGCCACCCAAGCGAAACCGCTTTGCTATCAAGGGCAACCGCCGAGAGAGTTTCCCCTGGCTTGGGGGAATGGAATAGGATAGGGCTCTATATTCAGGCAGACGTTTAAGGGCGGTCATGACGGGATCCCCTACATGGAACCCTGAAATCTCCCCATCTCCAGACTCCTGGGCCACGGGCAGCGTTTACTTTCGGTCGGATGCCCAGGGGATCCATCTGCACTTGCCCAGCACCTTGCCTTGGGAGGAGCTTTGGGAAAACCTGGTTTGGCAGTTGCGCAGCCGCAAACCCTACTGGGCCGGAGTCGCTCCCCTCACCCTCTGGAGCCAACAGCGAGAGTTGGATGTGTCTACCTTACAAGTTCTTGCTACCCTATTGTCCCAGCATGGACTGCAACTGTGGTGCGTCCAAACCCGATCCCGCTCGACAGCGATTGCAGCAGCGACGTTGGGGTATTCTGTGGAGCAATCTTCCCTTTTGGAGGCAGTTCCCCTTGCTCCCCCAGACACCACACCTCTGTACCTACGTTCGACAGTGCGCTCTGGCATGTCCGTGCGTCACAGGGGCTCGGTATTCCTGTTAGGGGATCTCAACCCCGGCGGCGAGATCATTGCTGGAGGAGATATTTGGGTTTGGGGACGCTTGCGGGGCCTGGTTCACGCGGGGGCCGACGGCGACAAGGGAGCTGTAATTTTGGCTTTGCAGTTGGAGCCCACTCAGTTGCGCATTGCCGATCAAGTGGCCCGTCCGCCAGAAGGTGGATCCCTGCCCAACACCCCTGAAGTGGTTTACCTGCAGGAGGATGTCATCTGCGTCGCCAGCCTTCAGGATTTTCTGCGGAGAGGAGTATGAGCCGAGTCATTGTCATAACCTCTGGTAAAGGTGGAGTCGGCAAAACCACCGTGACGGCCAACCTGGGCACTGCCTTGGCGCGCTTGGGTCGCTCGGTGGTGGTGGTGGATGCAGACTTTGGCCTGCGCAACCTGGATTTGCTGCTGGGGCTGGAGAATCGGGTGGTGTACACAGCCCTAGAGGTGATCGCCGGGGAATGTCGCCTCGAGCAAGCTTTGGTGAAAGACAAGCGCACCCCCAATCTCTCGCTGTTGCCGGCAGCCCAAACCCGCAACAAAACGTCGGTGCATCCGGATCAGATGCGCCAGTTAATCGAGAAGCTGGCCAGCAGCCATGACTATGTGCTGATCGATTGTCCTGCTGGGATCGAGCAGGGGTTTCGCAATGCCATTGCCGGGGCCAACGAGGCCATCATCATCACCACCCCAGAAGTGGCAGCGGTGCGGGATGCAGATCGCGTGGTGGGCCTGCTGGAAGCTGCACAGATTTCATCGACTCAGCTGATTGTCAACCGCCTGCGCCCGGACATGGTGGCAGCCGGCCAGATGATGTCGGTGGAAGATGTGGTCGAGGTGCTGGCCATCCCGTTGGTGGGTATTATTCCAGAAGACCGCGAGGTGATCGTCTCCACCAACAAAGGGGAGCCCCTGGTTCTCTCCGCCAATCCAACTCTGGCTGCTCAGGCCATCCAGCGCATTGCCAGACGGCTAGAAGGGGAAGCGGTGGAGTTTCCCAAGCTGGCCAGCTTGAGCGAGTCTTTTTGGGAGCGGGCCAAACGGTTTTTAAACCAAAAGGTGCTCTGACAACTGTTTTGTCGTTTTTCCCCACTTTATCCAGATTGGAATGGCAATTTTGACCTGTTCACAACTTTCACAACTGAGTAACAAGGCCGGCAAAACCTATGCTCCTCGATTTTTTGGATCAGCTTTTTTCTCGGCACTCCGGCAACAGCCGCCAGCAAGCCAAGCAACGGTTGAAGCTGATCTTGGCCCATGACCGCGCTGACCTCACCCCGGCGGCGCTGGAATCAATGCGCCTGGAGATTTTGGGGGTGGTGTCCCGCTATGTGGAGCTAGATTCAGAGGGAATGCAGTTTCATTTGGCTACGGAAGGGGGAACGACTGCTCTTATTGCCAATCTGCCCATCCGTCGCGTTAAGCCCTTAGAGACGGGTCTCAGCCACCCGGAAGGCGAGAAAGCCTAGAAGGGGAGATTTTTGGCAGCATGTCGATTTGCTTTCAATTCCCAACAGAGCTGCCCAACGCCAGAGTGGTCGTCAAGCCCGCTCTGTGATACGTTGAGGTAAGTCGTGTGTACTGTAGAAAGAGTGGAGCTGGGTGTAGCTTTTGCAACTTTATGGAGCCAGCACACAGAGGTTAACTAAATGTTAACTCTGCATGTTCGGTTAACTCTGCATGTTCGAGCTCATGAACTGCTGACGTGATGGGCAGAGCCACCTTGACGATTGGAGACTTTCCAGCAGTCTGTATTGGCGTTAGCGTTGCGGAGTAATAACGACGTTAACGATGGAAACAAAACGATGGAAACAATGAGAGGGTTGGCGTTCAGTAGCTGGAAAGGTAAGGGCTCCGTCCCGCTATTGCGTTCGGTTAAGCCTTAATATGCAAGATTCATTTGAGCTGACGATCCTGTTTACGCTAGCCCTGGTGGCTGGGATCGCTGCTCAGGTGCTGGCCAATTTTGTCAAAGTGCCCAGCATTGTATTCCTGCTGCTGTTTGGCCTGTTGCTGGGGCCAGATGGTTTGGGCTGGGTTCATCCCCAAGTCATGGGATCCGGGCTGGAAGCGCTGGTGTCGTTGGCGGTGGCTCTGATCTTGTTTGAGGGGGGACTGAACCTGCGGCTGCAACGTCTCAATCAGGTATCCGATAGCCTGCGCAATTTGGTTTTGTTGGGATCCCTGCTGACCTTGGTGGGGGGAGCGGCAGCAGCTCACTATCTGGGGGAGTTTCCCTGGCGGCTGGCTTTTTTGTTTGGATCCCTGGTGGTGGTAACAGGGCCGACGGTGATCAACCCCATCTTGAAGCGGGTACGGGTCGATCCGGCAGTCAGCACGCTCCTGGAGGGAGAAGGGGTGCTGATCGATCCCATCGGGGCCATTTTGGCGGTGGTGGTGCTGCAGGTGGTGCTCTCTGGCCATCCCAGTTTTCTCATGGCCCTGGAACAGTTGTCCAGCCGTCTGGCCATCGGGTCGGCGGTGGGAGCGCTGGGGGGCTGGCTGATGGGATCCTTCCTGCTCTGGTCGCGGCAGTTTTTAACCGAGGAGTTGCGCAACTCGGTGGTGCTGGCAGGGGCGCTGGGGGTGTTTGCCTTGGCCCAGTCGCTGCGATCGGAGGCGGGGCTGATGGCGGTGGTGATGGCGGGCCTGGTGGTGCGGCAGAAGGCGGCCATTGCCGAGCGGGGTGTGCGGCAGTTTCACGGCCAGTTGGTGGTGTTGGCCATCTCTGTGATCTTTATCCTGCTGACTGCCACGCTCTCCCTCAAGGCGGTGTTTGCCCTGGGCTGGGGATCCCTGGCCACAGTGCTGTGCTTGATGCTGGTCATCCGCCCCTTGAGCGTGTGGCTGTGTACCTGGCGCAGCGACCTGAATTGGCGGCAGAAGCTGTTTGTGGCTTGGCTGGCTCCTCGGGGCATTGTGGCGGCTTCGGTGGCCTCCTTGTTTGCCATTTTGCTGACAGAACGCGGCATTACCGGGGGAGATGCCCTCAAGGCGCTGGTGTTTTTGACGATCTCGGTGACGGTGACGGTACAGGGGTTGACGGCAGCCTGGGTGGCCCGCTGGCTGGGTCTGGATCAGGGCAGTTCCACCGTAATCATCGGCGATCATCCCCTCACCAACCAATTGGCCCAGTTGATGCGCTCGCTGAACCAGACAGTCGAGGTGATCCCACTGCTTTCTGGGGCTTCCAAAAATGGGTATGGCAGCTACGAAGCTTCCCATTCAGCGGACGCCAAAGACCCCGTTTCGCAGAAGCGTCGTGCCGCCATCGCGTCAGGGATGCGGAGCAACAGTGGTGCAGAGCAACATGGCAATGGCACCCACAAACCTGACCTGAAGCCAGAGGCTGCCCCCGGATCCCTGCAGGAGGCCGTGCTGAACGAGTCTGCTCTGTTGAAGGCTGATATCGACCATGCGGAAACCCTGTTGATCCTCACTCTGGATCCGCAGGTGAACTGGGCCATTGCCGAGTTGATGGTTAAGCTCTCGGTTTCTGCCACCATCTGGACGGTGTTGCTGCCGGATATGCCTATCTCAGAAGGGATCCGCACCTTGCAGCCTTCCTTCTCCCAACTGCAGCGCTGGGTCGGCTATCTGGAGGCCAATCGGGCCGAGCTGCGCTCGATCACCCTACCCACGTTGGCGGACTTGGGCCTACCCCTCCCCTTCTCGGCTTCGGCCCTGCCAGAGGCAAGCAACAAGGCTGTTCGCGACAGCAGGACGGAGTCCTTTGTCTTAGCAGCTCAAGAGTCGCTCCCGACAGCGCTGCCCAATCCCTTCTTTGCCCAGGTGGGGCTGGAGGATCCTACCCTTGAACGGCTGCGGGATCAGTTTGCCTATCGAATCAAAGCCGATCTATGCCTGCCCTTGTTGTTGGTGCGCCCGCAGCGGCTGAGGAGCGGCTCATCTCGACCGGGTCGGCTCTTCTACCTGCCTGAGCCAGACATTTGGCGACGCGGGGATCGCATCTACTACCTGGAGCGCGTTTCCAGCCCTGTGGATGCCGGTGCTCTCTCCGCCAAAGAGTCTGATTCCCAAGAATGGGATCCGTCGGCAGCCGTTCGCGTTCGCGACAGCGGTGCGGAGCACAACAGTGGGATAGAGTCTTTGGTGCTGCCCCAGTATGTTGAGGGCGTCAAGCTCCACTTTGATCTCTAGCCAGCCAGCGGCCACTGGGGATGAGCGAGCACCCTTGCACCTGCTCAGGCCGACCCAGATAAACCCAAGCAAAGGTGCCGCTATCCAGTTGCACCCACTGCCGTTCGTACACCCGCGGGTGGTCTTCCAGCTCGTCCAATCGGGGCAATAGACTCAAGGGGATGCGGTAGCACTCGCCGTAGAGCCGGTTTCGGCCACGAACTGCCATCGGGTAGGGGCCGAGACTGTAAAGATCAATGTGGTTGAGGCTGTCTGTCCCCAAAAATTCTGCCCCCTGCAGCAAGCTGTGGTATTGGCCGCCCCGCAGCAGGGATCCGTAGACAAAAACCACTGTGGTCGGTTGCATAGCGTTGCGGAGTAATACAGCTGCTTCACAGTGCCTTGAAAATTAGGGAGATTGCGTCCATTTTTGGCCAATGCGCGGCTCCGACCCGGCCAGTAGGCGCTCGATGTTGCGCCGATGAGCACCGATCACATACACCCCGCCCGCCAACGCAAACAACAAATACGGCAAAGGTTGAGCTGTTGCCCACATCACCACCGGAGCCGCCACTGCCGCCAGCAGGGAGCTGAAGGAAACGATGCGGGTGAGGGCGAGCCCCAGCAGCCAGACGCCGAAAGTTGTCAGGGCTACCGGCCAAGCCATAGCCAACAAGATCCCCAGGCTGGTGGCCACCGATTTGCCCCCCCTGAAGCCCAGCCAGCAGGAACGGCTATGGCCGATCACTGCGAACAATGCCGCCAAAACCACCCACCACGCGGATCCCAAGGCCGATCCCAGAGCCACTGCTGCTGCCCCCTTGGCAGCATCCACCAGCAACACCAGCAGGGCGGGCCCCTTGCCCAACGTCCGCAACACATTGGTTGCTCCGGTAGAGCCGGATCCCTGTTGACGAATATCGATCCCCCCCCACCAACGGCCTACCCAATAGCCGGTCGGGATGGATCCCAGGAGATAGCCCCCCAGCACCGCAAGAAGAGCCGTAAGCAATGCAGGCATAGCAGGATCTGGAACGCTCTTCCCTCACTTTGCCACAGGGTCTGGGCTGCAACTGGGATCTTGCCCCGTCCGGGAGCTTTTGGCTGCTCGCGGCCTCGTCTGCAACACCGTTACGTTCGCGCCAGCGGTGCGGAGCACTTTCCCCCTGCCGTGGGCCCCGAAGAGGCGGGACAGAGTTCTCTCCACCCAATATCGAGAGTCGCTAAATATCGAGAGTCGCTAAATATCGAGAGCCGCCAGATCCAAATGGGCACTGTGGGCCTCAATAAACTCCCGTCGGGGACCAACAGCATCTCCCATCAAGATGGTGAAAATGCGATCCGCCTCCACCGCATCTTCGATGGTGATTTGTTTGAGGGTGCGCGTTGCCGGGTTCATGGTGGTCTCCCAAAGTTGTTCAGGCATCATTTCCCCCAGACCCTTGAACCGTTGGATGGTGTACTTGGCGTTGGCAGGCAGCCCCCGCAGGATCTGGTCTTTCTCGGCGTCGCTGTAGCAATAGCGAACATTGTTGCGGCCCCACTCGATTTTGTAGAGCGGCGGACAGGCGATATAGACATAGCCCTGTTCCAGAAGCGCCTTTTGATAGCGGTAGAAAAAGGTCAGCAACAGGGTGCGAATGTGGCTACCGTCCACATCGGCATCGGTCATGAGGATGATGCGGTGGTAGCGCAGTTGGCTGGGATCAAATTCATCGCCTTTAACTCCCAAACCCAGCGCTGTGATCATCGCCTGAATTTCGGCGTTTTTGTAGATCTTGGCGGGATCCGCCTTTTCAATGTTGAGGATCTTGCCGCGCAAGGGCAACACCGCCTGAAACTGCCGATCCCGACCTTGTTTGGCGCTGCCCCCTGCAGAGTCGCCTTCCACCAAATACACCTCAGACTCCGCCGGGTCGCGGCAACTGCAATCGGCCAACTTCCCCGGCAGCGTGGAAGATTCCAGGGCAGATTTGCGCCGCACCAATTCTCTGGCCCGCCGGGCTGCCTCGGCAGCATTGAAGGACTGGATGGCCTTATCGACGATCCCCCTGGCCACGTTGGGGTTGAATTCCAAGTACTCCGTGAGCGCCTCGGAGACGAGGGTTTGCACAATGCCCCGCACCTCGGTGTTGCCCAACTTGGTTTTGGTTTGCCCCTCAAACTCGGGGTTGGGCACCTTGACCGAGACGATGGCCGTCAACCCCTCGCGCACATTTTCCCCAGCCAGGTTGCTGTCGGAATCTTTCAGCTTGTTGAGCTTGCGGGCTTGACTGTTGATGGTGAGGGTAAGAGAGGTTTTCAAGCCCTCCAGGTGGGTACCCCCTTCGTTGGTGCGGATGTTGTTGGCAAAGCCAATCAAAGTGTCGGTGTACACATCCGAGCACCACTGCAGCGCCACTTCCACCTCCACCCCATCCCGCTCCCCTTGGATGTAGATGATGTCGGAGTGGATGGGCGTTTTTTCGTGGTTGATAAAGGCCACATATTCCTTGATGCCGCCTGCATATTGATAGGTTTCGCAGTGAGGCGGATCCCGCCGCAGATCGCTAAAGGTAATTTTCAAGCCGGCATTGAGGTAGGCCAATTCGCGAAAGCGGGCCGCCAGCAGGGCATAGTCGAACTCTCGCTCGGGAAAGATCAGCCCATCCGGCTTGAAGCGCACCTCTGTACCCCGCCGATTGGATCCCTTGGGTTGGGGTTCAGATTTCAGGGATCCCACCACCGCCCCGCGCTCGAAACGTTGAAAGTAAACCTTGCCCTCTCGCCAAACCGTCACCTCCACCCATTCGGAGAGGGCATTCACCACCGACACGCCCACCCCGTGCAGCCCGCCGGAGACTTTGTAGCCGCCACCGCCAAACTTGCCCCCCGCGTGCAGCACCGTCAGCACCGTAACCAGAGCCGACTGCCCGGTTTTGGGGTGGATGTCCACCGGAATGCCGCGGCCATTGTCCAAAACGGATACCGAGCCGTCGGGATGCAGGCTGATCTGAATATCATTGCAATAGCCGGCCAGGGCCTCATCCACAGAGTTGTCCACCACCTCGTACACCAAATGGTGCAACCCCTTCGGCCCAGTGGAGCCAATATACATGCCAGGCCGCTTGCGCACAGCCTCCAAGCCTTCCAAAACTTGGATCTGCTCTGCACCGTAGTTTTCCGTCATTCCCAACTCCAATCCCGAGGAAGGCTCCCGGCCAAGATCAACAGAAACCCAGAAAAATTGACCTTAAAGGCCAGGAATCAGCTTATCATCAAAAAACTGTCCCCATGATAGCACAAAAGGCTAGAACGGCCACACAGGCGCTTCTGAGGGCCAAGTTCAGGATGGGATGCAGGTACGGAAGTCAGGCCGTCTTGCCGAACTCTAACCCAGAAAGCTCTCCACCAGCCCCGGCGGCGGCTGCACGTGCAGTGCGCCTTTTTCCAAATCCACGACGGGCACCAGGGCTTTCACAAAGGGGATCAACACCTGCCGGTGATCAGGGGTTGTTATCTCCAGCACATCCTGGCCGGCTGCCAAAATCCCCGAAACATGTCCCAGCAGCTCCCCTTGGTGATAGACGGCCAAGCCGATGAGATCGCGGTAGTGGTACTCTTCCGGCTGCAAGGGCAAGCGGTGGGAAGCCGGTACCAGCAGCCTAGCCCCCACCCAGGTCTCAGCCACCGTTCGATTGGGGATCCCTTCCAGTCGCACCAAATAAAGACCCTTAGCCGGGAAAAACTGCCCCTCGATCAAGGGGTGCAGCAGGGGCTCGGGATCCGTATCCCGCTGCAACCAGCGTGGTCCAGGCTCTGTGAAGCGCTCTGGAAAATCCGACCAGCACCTAACCCGCAGCCAGCCCCGCAAGCCGTGGGCCGCCACCACCTGTCCCACCAGCAGCCAATCGGGATCCCGGGCCATCATGGTCGGTCAAACTCAGTCGAGCCGCGGAAAGTCCACTTCGGTTGGGAAAGAAGCCGGGGTACGCAGCTTCTGAGAGGCCGCCGCGCGAGATCCTTCCCCACCCTTGGCCACGTCCACCATGGAGAGCAGCCCTTGCAGGGTGCCAGGGATCGAATTGGGATCCATGAAGATTACCTTGGCGCTGGGACTGCTGCCTACCTTGAAGCCCATGTCGATATAGTTTTGCGCCATCAGGTATTGCAACGCATTGGCTGCCTCTGGATTCTCTTGCAAAGTGGCGGCGATGGTCTTGATGGCTTCAGCCGTGCCCTCAGCCAACAGCAGCCGCTCCCGTTTCTCCGCTTCTGCCCGCAATAGCTGCGCCTTGGCGGCCCCAGCCGCTTGGTTGATGCTGGCCTGCTGCTCCCCTTCTGATTTCAGAATGGCGGCCCGCTTCTCCCGCTCGGCAGCCATCTGCTTTTCCATCGAGTCTTGCACAGTCTTAGAGGGTTGAATGTCCCTGACTTCCACGCGGGTGATCTTGATCCCCCAGGGATCTGTGGCCTCGTCCAGCTCTGTCAAAAGGCGGGCGTTGATCTCGGCGCGGGAGGAAAAGGTTTGATCCAAATCCATGCGGCCAATTTCTGCCCGCAGAGCCGTCAGCACCAGGTTAACCAAAGCCCGCTGCACGTCCTCCACCGCATAGCGGGCCTTGATCATGTCGGTGATGCGCCAATAGACCACCGCATCGGCCATCAAAGAGACGTTGTCGCTGGTGATGCACTGCTGAGGAGGCACGTCCAACACCTTCTCGCGGATGGTTTCCTGGAACACAATCCTATCGATAGGGGGAAGAATAAGGTGCAATCCTGGGGTCAGCTTGCGATGAAACCTGCCCAAACGCTCCACCAATGCCTCATACCCCTGGCTGATGATTTTGACCGAGTTGAACAGGTAGCCGACAAAGATCAGGGCAATGGCCGCTAAGATACCTGGCATAGGGCTTTTCTCCTAAGGGGGAGTTCAGTCCCCATTCTAGACGGTTGCTGGGACTGCTCCCTTAGCTCGATCACATCTCAACAGAAACGCGATGGACCAAGTATGATCTGCAGCTCTGCGGAACGTCTGGAGCTTCTTAAGATTTTTCGGGCCGCAACCGACAACTTGAGGCCACCCAGCAGAAGTCTGGTGAGGGGATCCCGTCTATGAAACTGAGCAGCAGGAATCTAGAAGTTGCTTTGAACAAAATCTATGACGTGATTGTGGCCGGAGGGGGAGCAGGGGGGTTGTCGGCGGCAATCTATCTGGCCCGTTACGGACTGAGTTGCCTGGTGGTGGAGAAGGGCAGAGGCCGCTCTTTTTGGATGCAGGATTTGCGCAATTATCTGGGATTGCCTCCGACCACTCCCGGACGAGAGCTGTTGCGACAGGGAACAGAGCATGCCCTCAGCTTGGGGGTAGATTACCTGCGCGGTTTTGTGGAAGATGCCACCGATGAGGGAGACCTCTTTGCGGTCAAAGTCAAGGTGGGAAAAATGAACAGCCTCTACCCCGTTTTTCGGAGCAAATATTTGATCGCGGCAACCGGCATTATGGACGAGCTGCCTCAGTTGTCGGATATGCAGAATGTTTACGACTACGCGGGCTATTCACTGCATGTCTGTATGATCTGCGACGGCTATGAAATGCGGGATCAAAAGTCAGTGTTGATCGTCAATTCGGAAGATCGGATCAATACAGCTTTTGTCCTCAACTGGTTTACACCCTATATCTCGGTGTTGACCCACGGCCTCTGCTCGGTCGGCCCCGACATGCGCAAAAAACTGGCGGATCATGGCTACCCCCTCTACGAATCTCCTATTCGCCGCTTTCTTGGAGAAAACCATCAATTGCAGGGTGTGGAGTTGGAAGATGGCACTTACATCGAAGCAACTACCGGCTTGGTGGCGATGGGCGCCAGATACCACAATGCCTATTTGAAAGGGATCCCCGGCTTGAAATGGCAAGGGGAAAACCTGCTAACCGACGAGTGGTGTCGCACTGATCATCCGCGGCTGTTTGCGCTGGGCGATTTGAAGCAGGGCCTGAACCAAGTGTCGATTGCGGTTGCCGATGGTACCTTAGCTGCCACAGCCATTTGGCGGGACATCCGACGGGCCTCGCCTGCACGTAAATGGGAAGAGCGGCTGCTCTCGGCACCCAGAAGCCCAGCAGGGCCTTCCGGTTAAATTGATGGGCTCTATCGAGCTCAGGTAGCTTCTGTCCTATAAAATTGGTTGCGAAGGCTTAAGCCATTCCTATGCACTCTCTGAAAGCGTTGAAAGCGTTGATATTTTGCCTAGCCTTCCTACTGGTTGGACTGATCTACTACTGCACGGTAGAGGCCCAGCCTCTTTTTGAGCTGAACCTGACGGCCACCTCGGAATACAACCTCATTCTCCCCATCGAAAGCATTCGGGTGGTGCGCGGCGCCAATCCCCAAGATTTGCTCATTTATCTATCAGCTCCTTCTGCAGCCTGGATCCATCAAGAAGAGGTGAACGGGCACTATTTGATTGACATCCCCTACGGAGTCATTACCCGTACAACAACCGTCGAGATTGCCTCGGATCTGCCCTATCGACTGAGCTGGGGCAACCAAAATGAGCAGACGGGGCGACTGTTGATTACCCCTGCTCCCCCTCGTGTGGAGGTGTTTCTGCAGCATAGCTGGATCCCGGATCCCGACTTTCTCGATCCGGCAGAAAATACTCAACCTTTGCAACTGCCCTTGGAAGAAATGCTGGGGCCTTTACTGGAGGTGCCGCCTCGTTCTGCCTTTCTGACCATTGACGATGGCCCCTGGCCTCAGTCTACCCCCCGACTTTTACAGGTTTTGGATGATCTTCAGATCCCGGCCACTTTCTTTGTTATCGGCACCCACGTTTCCCGATTTCCTGAATTGGCTCAATTGATCCAGGCCCATCACCACACCATAGCCAATCACACTTTTACCCACGATTATCAACGTCTCTACGGAAGCAACGAGCTGTTTTATGCTGAGGTGGATCAGACAACCCAACTGCTCAAAACGCTGAACTTGGATCCCCAACTGGTTGTTCGCCCACCGGGAGGTTTTCGCCTAGACTCTGCTTTGCGCCATTCTTTAGAGCAGGCAGGGTATCGCGTTCTTTACTGGAACATGAGCGCAGAAGATGCCTACGCCGGCCAAAGCGCAGCCCAACTTTTGGAGCGCATTCGAGCCCAGTTGCCGGCGATCCAAGCTTCCGAGCGGCCCCTGGTTTTGCTGCTGCACGATCGCTGGCCCCACACTGCAGAGGCCCTGCCGGATATCGTCGCCGCCATTGAAGGGGCGGGCTATCGCTTTTTGCCCTGGCCGGCCATCAGGGATCCCGTTTGAAGGGCTGGCAACAGGTTTTCTGGCTTGAGGACTCCGACCCGCCTTTGCCGGCTGGGGATGTTCAAAGAAGGGCTGCATCTCGCTCAGCTCAGCAGCGTTGCCCAGAGATAACGGAGGCCTGTGCCTTGACAAGCTTTTCCCCAAGTAGCACATTGAAAGTTTACAGGACTTGGCTGCGGGCCGAGGAAGATGAGCGAGAGGACATTATTCGATAAGGTGTGGGATGCCCATACGGTGCGGATTTTGCCCTCTGGGCAGACGCAGTTGTTCATCGGCCTGCACCTAATTCACGAGGTGACCAGCCCGCAGGCTTTTGCCATGCTGCGGGAGCGTCATCTGCCGGTTCTGTTTCCCGAGCGGACGGTGGCCACCGTGGATCACATCATTCCCACCGACAACCGGGCACGGCCTTTTGCGGATCCCTTGGCAGAGGAGATGATCCAGGAATTGGAGCGCAATTGCCGGCAATACGGCATCCGCTTCTACAACAGCGGCTCCGGTCGGCAGGGGATCGTGCATGTGATTGCCCCGGAGCAAGGGTTAACTCTGCCGGGGATGACCATCGCCTGTGGGGACAGCCACACCTCTACCCACGGGGCCTTTGGGGCCATTGCTTTTGGGATCGGCACCAGCCAGGTGCGAGACGTATTGGCCACCCAAACTTTGGCTTTGTCCAAGCTCAAGGTGCGCCGCATTGAGATCCACGGCAAGTTGGGGCCGGGAGTTTACGCTAAGGATGTAATTCTGCACATCATCCGCAAGCTGGGGGTCAAAGGCGGGGTGGGCTACGCCTACGAGTATGGGGGCAGCGCCATTGAAGCCATGAGCATGGAAGAGCGCATGACCCTCTGCAACATGTCCATCGAGGGAGGGGCCCGCTGCGGCTACGTCAACCCCGATGCGGTGACCTTTGAGTATTTGCGGGGGCGAGAGTTTGCCCCCCAGGGATCCGATTGGGAAGAGGCGGTAGCCTGGTGGAAAAGTCTGGCCAGCGACGGCAATGCCCGCTACGACGACGTGGTGGTATTCCAAGCCGCAGACATTGCGCCGACGGTTACTTGGGGGATCACCCCCGGCCAAGGGATTGGGGTGGATGAGCGGATCCCTGCCCCAGAAGATCTGCCGGAAAGCGAGCGGGAACTGGCCAAAGAGGCCTATGCCTACATGGACTTGCAGCCGGGGGATCCCATTGTAGGGACACCGGTGGATGTCTGCTTCATCGGCAGTTGCACCAATGGCCGCTTGAGCGACCTGCGGGAGGCAGCCAAGATTGCCAAGGGGCGGCGGGTGGCCCCAGGGGTGAAGGCGTTTGTGGTGCCCGGCTCAGAACGGGTAAAGCAGGAGGCAGAACAGGAGGGCTTGCGGGAGATCTTCGAGGCGGCAGGGTTTGAGTGGCGGGATCCCGGTTGCTCCATGTGTTTGGCGATGAACCCGGATCGGCTGGTGGGGCGCCAGATCAGCGCCTCTTCTTCCAACCGCAACTTCAAGGGCCGCCAGGGATCCCCCAGCGGGCGCACTCTGCTCATGAGCCCGGCCATGGTGGCAGCAGCGGCAGTCAGCGGCAAGGTGGTGGATGTGCGGACACTGCTTTAACCAACCGTCTCTCAGGCATAGCGGGGACTGGATTTGAACCAGTGACCTTCGGGTTATGAGCCCGACGAGCTACCAGGCTGCTCTACCCCGCGGCGCTTTTCTAGCCTAGCTTGTCCTCCGGCTAACCGGCAAGCCTACACCTTGAGTTTCGCCGGGCATTCTCTTCGGGGATCCCCGTCGCACCTGGATGAGCTGGGCGGTGATGCTGATGGCAATCTCGGCGGGGGTTTCGGCGTGGATCTCCAGGCCAATGGGGGCAAAGAGCCGAGTAAACTACCCGACCCTGACTGCTTCGCAGTACAGGGCGAGCTTTCGGTAGCCCTGCAGTTGGCAAGCCAACCACGAACCTCTAGGCTGCTTTACAGCAGCCCCCAAAAGCGCAATCACATTCGCACCATTCAAATCCGCATCCCCTTCCCATCCACAGTGTCCACACTTAAACTTCTTTCCACTGCGATAGGATTGCGTAGGATCGGGATGGATGTGCAAACACCGGTGGCAGGTCTGCGACGTGTAGGCAGGCGGAGCCAGCACCACAGGTACTCCGGCAATGGCAGCCTTGTAGACCACGAACATCCTAAGCTGGTAGAATGCCCAGTTATTGGTTCTGCGGCGCTCAGCTTTGCTGCGTGGCTGTTGATTGACCCTTTCCCGGATCCCTGTCAAGTCTTCCAGAGCAATAGCGCTGTTTGTGGTCTTTGCCCTAGAGACAATAGCTTTGGAGATGCGATGATTGACCCACGCCTGAAAGCGCCTCTCCTTGCCAGACAGCCGTTGCAACAGTTCTCTGCATCTGCGCCGCGAACTGCGGGTGCCCTTACTGGCTTTGCGTTGGAGTGCCGCCCTCAACCGCGAGTGATGGTCTCGGACTTTGTTCAACTGCTGTCCATTCCAGTTATCTCCTTCCGATGTATGAGCAATATCCGTCCTTCCCAAATCCACGTCCAGCACTCTATCCGTGCCTTGCGGTGGGGATGGCTCCGTTTCCACACAGATTTGAATGGAGTAGGAGCCATCTTTGCGCTTGACCAGAGTGGCAGATTTGGGATTGGAGCCTGCCAACTGTTCTCTCTGGTAACGGCCAATCGCCAGCTCAAAGCGCTCTCGACCCCCAACCGTGGTCAGCGACACCGTCCAGTCTTTCTCGCGAAACGAAAAGATACGGGCATCGTAGGTCGCAAAGCCTCTCTTGAACGCTTTGACCGGACGGTTTTTCTGTCGGGCAACTTTACGGGCACCGGCCAGCCGTCTGCAGACCTGCTGAGCCAAGTTACTGGACAAGCCAAACCGAGCGCGAATCTGGTAATAGCAAAGGGACTGGAGTTTGACTGCGTTGACTACTTTTTCTGGTGTGTTTTGGTTGACCCAGTTCAACGCCTGCACAAAGGCATCCATTGTCGCATCCAACTTTGCGGCTTGCGACGGGGACACCTTGAGCTTGCAGGAGACGGTCAGGACTTGGGTCATGGTTCTATCATAACTTCCGCATTCCTCCCGACACTGACCCTACGGGTACAGTGCGGGGCTCCTGCGATTTCTAGCTGACGGCGGTCTCCGGGATCCCTTCCTGGGCCAGGGTTCGCAGTACGGTTTGCACCCGCTTGCGGCTGCCGATCATCCCCAGGTAGTGGGGGGTCAGGCCGGAGTGGTAGATGGCCCGCAGGATTTGGCAATCGAGGCTGTAGCTGCGGGTCACAAGAGCGATGTAGAGCTGCGGGATCCTGTGCAGATGGGGGATAAGTTGGGCAAAGGGTTCTGAGCACAGCCGCTCGGCAACGGGAAAGCGCTGAGGGGTTACCCAGTCCGGGCGATCGTCCTGAACCCAAATGCGAAAGCCGGCCAAATGGGCGATCTGGGCCAGGGACAGGCCGCAGTGGCCCGCTCCGACGATCAGCAGGGTGGGGGAAGGGAGGAGGGGCTCGACCCAGGATCCCGCGAGGAGCTGTGGGCGGGATGGCAGGGAGGCAAAGTGCTCCACATTGCTGTCGCCAAGCCTGAGGTAGGGGAACCCCTGGGGATCGAGGGGGGTGATCAGCCAAGCCCTTGGCCCTTGGGTCAGAGCCTGGAGGATCTGGGCCACCAACGTTTGGGCAAGGGATCCCTGCCATCGCTGTAGCCAAATGTGCATCCGTCCCCCGCAAACGCCCAGGGGAGGGCTGTTGAGGTCAAGGGAAACTTGCATCCCAGCCGGCGAGGACTCCCCATCGCCATCGCCAACGGGAACAGCGGTCTGCAAAAGGGTTTGCGCTCGGGCAATGACTTCCGCTTCGGCAGCTCCACCGCCAATGGTGCCCAACAGGGTGCCATCAGATCCCACGGCCAGTTTTGCCCCCGCCTGGTGAGGCACAGATCCCTGGGTGCGGACCACCGTGGCCACCACCAGCGGCCCGCGGGAGAGCATGTCTGCCAACTGTCGGTAAAAGGTCTCGTCCACCTCAGCCTCGGTTATGCCTACGGCACCCTAGCGGGAACGGTCAGGGACTCAATGATCAAGAAAGCCCCTCTAGGATGGCCTGATGGAAGGCAACCCGGAAAGCCTGGAACCCGTTCTCCTGCCGACCGTGGTAGACGGCGTTGGTGAGCAGCGTCACCACCAGCTCCCGCTCTGGATCGATCCACAGAGAGGTTCCGGTGAAGCCGGTGTGGCCGAAGGCGCTGGGGCTGAACGGGGAGCTGCTGGCCAAGGGATCCGGAGAGCGCAAGGCAAACCCCAAACCCCGGCGCTCGTGACAGCGGTGGGCATCCCCTTGCTGAGGCAACTGCTCGCGGGTCATTTCCCTCACCGTCTGCGGCTGCAACAGGGATCCCGTCAAAAAACTCTCTCCGAAAGCGGCTACTTCCTCTGCCGTGGCAAACAGTCCGGCATGGCCGGCGATCCCGCCCAGGCGGGCGGCATTTTCGTCGTGAACCTGCCCCTGCAGGCGGCGCTTTCGCCAAGGACACAGCTCGGTGGGGGCACAAGAGCCAGAGACAGAGGATGGGTCAAAGGGATCCCCTGGATAAAACTGAGTTTGGCTCAGGCCCAGAGGCCGCAAGATCCGGGCATGCAAGATCTGATCCAGAGGGGTTCCGCTCAGACGTTCCAAAGCCAGCCCCAGCAGGATCAATCCAAGATCGCTGTAGACTCTGCGGGATCCCGGCCTGTAGGCCAAAAAGGTGTGCAGGGCCATGTGCCGGGCCGATTCGGCATCGGGCTGTCGAAACAGGGGCCGCCAGGCGGGCAAACCGGCGGTGTGGGCCAGCAACTGTCGCACCGTCACCTGTTCTGTTGCAACAAGCTGGCCTAAGGATTCCGGTTCCACAGCAATCCATTTCCCCGGCTGCAGAGGATCTTCATAGGGGGCAATGGGGCGGGATCCCTGAAACTCCGGCAACAGGAGACTGACCGGTTGATCCAGCAGCAACGCTCCGGCTTCCACCAGGGCCATGCAGGCGGTGGCGGTGTACAGCTTGGTCAGCGAGGCCAGGTCAAAACGGGTGGCCGAGGTTGTCGGTTGGCGCCGGGTCTCAGGGTCGAGATGGCCTGCCGCCCTTGAGTAGATACACCTTCCCTTGTGGCGGATGACCACCTGGGCAGCGGGGAAAAGGTGGGGAATGGCGGAGTTGAGCAGCCCCTCCAGCAAGGCTGGATCCCAACCCATCTGCTTCTCCTCCTGGCTTGGGGATCCCCAGTCCAACAAACAACTTGTAACGGTGTTTACAAAAGCCTACCGCTTCCCCAGCTAGGATGCCACCACGGCAGGCTACATCATCAAGGGATCCCAGGTGCGGCTGGAGTTGTTGCAAGCCTTTTTGAACGTGGTGGAAACGGGCAGCTTTTTGGCCGCTGCTCGCCTCAGCGGTCTGACCCAATCGGCTATTAGCCGCCAGATCCAGGCCCTGGAAGAAGCGGTGGGCGCTCCGCTGTTGCATCGCAAAAGCCCGGTGGCTCTAACCGTAGCTGGGGAACGGCTTTTGCCCCATGCCCGTCGCATCTGTCAAGAATGGCAGCGGGCTCAGGAAAGCATTCGAGAATGGCTGCAGGGCCAGCAAACCGAGCTCTGCATTGCTGGGATCCATTCTCTGATCGCCCATCAACTGCCGCCGGTGCTGCAACAGTTTTGCCGGGAGTATCCAGAGGTGCAGTTGCGGGTTACCGCTCTGGGCAGCGACCGCGCCTTAAAGGTGCTCAGGGATGGGCTGGTGGATGTGGCCCTGGTGATGGAGAACCCCCTGATGACGCGGGGGGCAGAGCTGGTGGTGGAGCCACTGTACTCCGAGCCAATTCAAGTATTGATGCCCGCCACCCATCCCCTCAGCCGCTACGAGCGGATCCCCTGGAAGGTGCTGGCGGAGTATCCCCAGGCTGTGTTCAAGGATGGCTATGCCATGCGCTCCTTGGTGGGATCCCATCTGGCCCGGCAGGGGCTTCCCCTGAAAGCAGCCCTGGAACTGAACACCTTGGATGCCTTTCGGGGGGTGGTGCGACAGGGGCAGCTCATTGCCCTCCTGCCGGAGTCGGCCCTGGTGGACTGCTGCGCCGATCCGGATTTGCAGGTGCGACCCACCGAGCCCCCCCTCTTGAGGCGACAGGTGGTTATGGTTACCACCAGCGATCGCTATCGGATCCCTCCCATTCGCCGGTTTTTGCAGTTGGCCGCCCAGCTTATCAGGCAGTCTGAGGTTGAGCCTGCTTCCGGTACAGATCCCCATTTCCCTCAGCCCTCTGCCGGGCTGTTGTCAGTTCTGTAGGGATTTTTTGTAGAAATTTCTGTAAGTTGTCAAATACCTGTATCGGTAGTTGCAAGTGTTCCGCCGTTATCTCCCCCTACTTGGGTAGCCCAGCGCTCCCGACCGCCGATGCTATGAGCCAAGAGTTTCGCGAGCTGTTGAAAAAAATCGGCAGCGGCACCCACACCCACCAGGATCTCAGCCGGGCAGAGGCCGCCAGCGCTGCTCGAATGCTCCTGCGGGGGGAGGCCACTCCCGCCCAGATCGGGGCTTTTTTAATTGCCCACCGCATCAAGCGCCCCACTGCCGAAGAGCTGGCCGGTATGTTGGATGCCTACGCAGAAGACGGCCCTCTTCTGCCCCAACGGGATTTGCCCCATCCCTTGATCATCTTTGGCCATCCCTACGATGGCCGCTCGCGGACTGCGCCGCTGGGGGTGCTGGTGGCTTTGCTGCTGGCGGCGGCAGGGTCAGCCGTTTTGCTGCATGGCTCTGGCTTCTGTCCCACCAAGTATGGGCTGCCCTTGGAAGCGGTGTGGCGGAGCTTGGGGGTGGATTGGCGAGGGCTATCCCTGGAGCGGGTGGGGCAACTGCTGGAACAAACCGGGCTGGGATTTTTGTATTTGCCCACCTGTTTTCCCCAGGCTCAGGCTCTGATGGACTACCGGGATCAAATCGGCAAGCGCCCCCCCTTGGCCACCTTGGAACTGGTCTGGACGCCCTACCAAGGCCCCTTTCACCTGGTGGCCGGCTATGTGCATCCTCCCACCGAGGCCACGATGCTGGAGCTGTTTGCCCTGCGGGAGATCCGGCAATTTACCACCGTCAAAGGTTTGGAAGGCAGTTGCGACCTGCCGCGGGAACGGGCGGCCATTCTCAACCAGGGCGGGAAACGGCTGCTCTTGAAGGCCAGAGATTGCCACTTGGCAGGCCCGGAGATTCCCTTCTCCGGCGAGAAAGAGCTGCTCCAACAGATGCAGCAGGTGCTCAGCGGGGATCCCTGTGAACTCACCCCAGCCGTTCTCTGGAATGGGGGTAGCTATCTGTGGCTCCTCGGCCACGCCCCATCCTTGCCAGAAGGGATCCAACAGGCGGAAGACCTGCTTCGCTCTGGACGGGTGATGGAGAAGCTGAAACAACTGATCCGGGTGATCGACCTGATACATTTACGCTGAACACTGCTGAACATCACTGTTCAACTATGCAGCGATAGCATTCTGTTTGTTTCCAAACAGAATGGCGGTATCCCGCAAAGCTTTGAGTAGAATACCCAAAGCGCAGTTTCCGTGTCGTCTTACTACCAATTTTCTGCTTTGCTTTGGCTACCATGTTGGCAGACTCGAAAGTAAACAGAAAGATCAACTGGTAGTAATCCGTACTGAACATATTATACATTATTTTCAGTATAGTTGAGCTTATTATTGACTAGAGTCATGCTCTCCTAGGACTGGCATCCCCTGTTTTGATGGCTGGAGTCAAGCTCTCCAGCCCAGGGAAAAAAGCCCCCCGGCCAGCTCCAGGGGGCAAGAAGGGAAAGGTTGGATCCTTCAGGGCAACAACTCTTCGATGGCCTCTTCTTTGGTGTTGGTGCGGCGGGAGAGGGTGCGGCGGTCGAAGGTCATGTGGATCTCCCGGTTTTGCTCGCCATCGGCAGCCACCGCAAAGATGGGGAAGTCGATGTTGCCGTCTGGGAAAGCCATGTGGAAGCGGAAGGTGCCATCGGGGTTGAGCTGGATCTTGCGCCCGCCAATGGTAACGGTGGCATCCGGCTCTGTGGCCCCATAGACAATCAGCTCGGCATCGGCCACCAACCAGAACTTGCGAGAGCGCTGCGGCAGCACTTCGGAAGCCCCCGAGAACAGGCCCAGGCCGGATCCTGAAGCCATCCAGGGAGCAGCGGGCACCTCCGCCATGGCCATCCCCATCATGCCCACACCCGAGGGGATGATAAACGAGCTGATGGCCTGCTCGGGCACCAATTGGCGGCTGCCCATCTGGTGGCTGCCAAACAGGGATCCCGCCACCCGCATCGCCTCAAAGCCACCCACCATTTCCAGGAAGGGATCGACCGTGGCACCCTGCTGCGGCTCATCGCCTTTGTAGTCCACCACGCCCATGCCGGTGGCGCTGCGCTTGTAGGGCTCGCTGAGCTGGTAAAGGGTGCGGCCCTGCAGAGCCATGTCGAAGGGCACTGTCAGGAAGTGCTCTTCAAACCAGTCGGAGGGAAAGACTGGCGGCACCATCACCGCCGCCGAGCGGGCCAACATCAGCCAGCGGCCATCTGCCGTCCGGTAGCCAATTTCCACAATGTAGGAACGATCGCTCACCGGGATCGGCAAATACCACTCCCGCGCCAACTCGTCACAGGGGTACTCCTGCATGCTGTGGGCCGGCTGGTAGCTGAAATCGATATCCGTCACATCGTAGAGGCGCAGCGCCAACTGTTGGCCGCCCTCGCGGCGCTTGCTTTCTTTAGCCTCGTTGGGCACATCCCAATAGGCGTAGGCCCACTGGGGATCCCGCGGCAGCAAAACGATGCGGCTTTCCCCATAGCCCTCCGGCAGATCCCCCAGCCCTTTGTCCACATCGGCCAGATCCGTCTTGCCGGCAACCTCTTGACCCCTAAACTTCGTTTGGGTGACCGATTCTTGCCCCTTGGGCTCCGGCATGGCATCGACAGGGCGGCCAGCTTTGACTTGGGCCTCTCGAATGGCCTCAATCAGCTGGTCTTTGGTCATGCGGCTGTACTTGGGGATCTGATAGCGGGCAGCTTCTTCCCGCAACTGCCGGATGGTCATTTCTTCCAACGGGATCCGCTCTTGTGGCATGGTCGGGGTCTCCTGTCTTCGACAAATCGGGCTTCGTGCAATGCTCCAGCTTTTGTCCTATGGGCCGATCCCAGCTTGTGGTTCTGAGGACAACTTGAACCTGCTGATGTATCGGCTTGCCTCGGGCTCTCCAGCCGCTGATGACCACAGGTGGGGATCAACGGGGATCATCAAGAATGATGAACCCATGTTTGCGTATTTTTGCCTGTCGGTCAAGACCCTGGGGATCGCTGGGGATCAATCTCTTGTTCTCCGACCCACCTTTAGGGAGAGGCCAGGAGCCCCAGCTGCTCTCAAGCCAAGGGGAAGACTGCGCGGGATCCCCTGCCGAACCGGCCCTGCCTGGGTAGCATGAGGGAGGATGAGCGGTTGCCGAGCGGGCCGCAGGTTTTGAGGCCAAGAGGTGTGGGCATGAGGTGGTGGAAGTATAGGATTCAAGGCATACGGATCCAAGTGAGCTGGGCAGCACTGGGGATCCTGCTGGCGGGGCCGGTCTTGCCGGTGGAAGCTGTGGATGCCCAAACGCTGTTTCCTCCCCTTTACCGCTTGCAAGGGGGATCCCCTACCCTGCCCGCTTCTGAAGCAACGCCCTGGCGTCCAGTAACCCAGGATTCTGTTCCGCTCCCACAAACAGAT
This sequence comes from Thermostichus sp. OS-CIW-30, assembly GCF_054060215.1. Lineage (NCBI taxonomy): Bacteria > Bacillati > Cyanobacteriota > Cyanophyceae > Thermostichales > Thermostichaceae > Thermostichus > Thermostichus sp. OS-CIW-30. The sequence goes on from NZ_JBSSCZ010000010.1 coordinate 91,467, forward strand.
CAAGCCGATCCAAAAGTCCAGCCGGCCCAACCCGGCCATGGAGAAGTGGCAGAAGGCCCGGTTTTCGATCTGGATCTGTTGCGGCAGTTCGGCACCAGCCCTGGCGGCAGTGGCTCTGGATCCCGGCAGGGGGAAGTGATCGGGCCGGGCAGCGGCCAGAGTGGGGTGCGCGGAGCCAGTCCTGGCTCAGGGGTGGGCACAGGCCAAGGGCCAGGGGGCGGAACGGGTCTGGAGGCGGGATCCCAGCGGCGGGAACCGCAAGTGACAGGGTTGATTGTGGATGCACGAGGCTTGGATTTCTTGCCTAGCCAGTCAATGCGCTTGTTTGATCCCGATGGCAATCAAGTCTATACCCCCGTTACTCTTGGCCAAGACCTCAACGCGGCTTTTGTGGGCAGCGAGGGCACAGCTGCCTATGCCACCTCGGAAGAGCAGGCCCGCTCACTGGTGAACCGCATCGGGGAACGGCCTCACCGCATTCGTGCCATCCGCACCCTGGGCTACGACCTGGTGATTTCCGCCGAAGATGCTTTTAGTCTGCGCCAGATGAATGCGACAGATGGCTTTCTGGATCGCTTTGCTGTGGTGGTCATCTGGGATGGCAGCCAAGCCAGTCTCCCCTGAGGCCCAGGGATCCCAGCATGGCCATCAAAGCACAGGACAGAGGAATGCTAGCCTAGCAAAAGTGCTCTGTCTGCACCACCCGCACCACCTCCAGCGGGGTTGATATCTTCCTGGGGATCCCAGCCTTATGCAACGGTTTGCCAACCAACCTCTGCGGGAACATCCCCACCTGGCGGTGTTTTCCTCCAGCAAGGTGGGCAATTTTGTGGTTACCATCCCGCTGTTGCGGGGCCTCAAGGAAAAATACCCCGGCTGTGTGCTGGATTTTTTTGGCAGCGAGATTACCCGCGACTTTGAGCTCCACTGCCCCTACATCGACTTCAGCTTTCCTCTCTACAGCCGTCGTCCCGATTACCTCGAGGCCCTGACCGCTGCTGTGCGAGAACGGGTGACCCAGGCCGGCCCCTACGACTTGGCCATCAATTGCGACGAGTTTAGCGAGCTCAACCTGGTGGCGGTAACGGCCCTGCGCCCCCAGTACATTGCCGGGGCCGGCTTGACTCTGGATTTTCGCCGCAAGTTGGACCCCGGCTCCGACCCGGTACAGCGCATGCTCCAGGATGACGACTGGAACGGCCTGGAGTTTCTGCAGCGCTACAAAGGGATCCTCACCAGCAACTACATCGCCGAAATCTTCTGTCGCCTGGCGTACGTGGAGACGGATTTTTTCCGCCTGGAGCTGCCCAGCCGGGATCCCGGTTTTCCGGTGCCAGAGGTTTTGGTGCACATCACCACTACCCGCCGCGCCAAGATGTGGCCTCTGGAGTACTGGCGGCAGGTGATCCAGTGGTGCCAAGGCCAGGGCCTGCAGGTGGGGCTAATCGGCAGCGCGCCGGAGCTGCAGCGATCCCTCTACCACGGCGGCAGCAGCGAAGACGAACTGCTGGCCCAAACGGGAATGGTTGACCTGCGGGGCAAAACCAGCCTCATGGAGCTGGCGGGGGCCCTGAAGCGGGCGCGGGTGTGTATCTCCGTGGATGCGGGGCCGATGCACATCGCGGCGGCAGTGGGCTGTCCCACCATTGCCCTGTTTGGCAACGATGCCGATGGGGATGGGGCCAGCCCGGTGCGACTGTGGGCTCCTCGTCTGCCCCACGTCTATCTCACCCAAACCGCCTACAAGTGCCGGGTCTGCGCAGAGAACAAGTTCAAAAACGAAACCTGCCTGGTGGAGGGTCATCCCTGTATGGCCCATCTCAAGCCGGAAACGGTCATCGGCTACTTGAAAGAGATTCTCAAGCAAACCTAGAGGTTCCACGCCCTCACCCCCAGCCCCTCTCCCAAAGAGAGAGGGGAGCTATGGAGCGACGGGGTGAGTTGTTTCATGGCTACTTGAAATGGCCATGTCTTGGGATCCCCATCTTTTTCCCCCTGGGAATCAGGGGGGCCGGTGGGCAGCAAGGAGTGCCCAGGGGCGCAGTTCGGATCCCTGGAAGTCCGTTTAAGCTGAGAGTTCAAGGCTGAAAACTTAGTGCCTAAACCATTTGGGTGTGAGCTGTGACTTTGGAGATGTGGTATCGCCACCAGCTGAGCCGCTTTGCAGAGTGGGGAAAAATAAGGCTCTGGCAAGGAGTTGCCCTGAAGCTGCTGGCCACTGCTTGCTTTGCCTGTTTAGGCGCGATCATCCGGCTCAACACTCCCGCCCTTCACCCCTTTCAGATTGTGTTTTTGCGCAACCTATTCGGGTTTCTCGCCCTGTCGCCGCTGGTGTTGCGGGCTGGGATCCAGTCTCTGCACACCGCCAAGATGGAGTTTTACCTCCTGCGCTCGGCGATCAGCACGGTGGGGATGTTGCTCTCCTTTTGGGCAGCCAGCCTGTTGCCTCTGGCAGAAGCTACGGCGCTGAGCTTTGTTCAACTTTTGTTTGCCGGCACGATGGCGGTATGGGTGTTGGGCGAGCAGATGCGCTCGTCCCGCTGGCTGGGATTGGGCCTGGGGTTTGCCGGGGCTTTGGTGATGTTGAGGCCAGGCTTCCGAGAGTTTTCTCTGGGAACAGGGCTGGCCTTGGGGGCGGCAGCACTCTTTGCCTGGGTGACCATCGTGCTCAAGATCCTCTCCCGCACCGAGTCCAGCCTCACGATTACGGCCTACATGGGCCTGCTGCAGACCCCCCTTTCCTTTCTGGCTGCCGTCTGGGTTTGGACCTGGCCTTCTCCTGAGCAGTGGCTGTGGATGGTGGCCATGGGGCTACTGGGCAGCATTGGCCAGGTGGCCCTCGCCCAGGCCTACAAGCTGGCTGAGGTGACGATGCTGCTGCCTCTGGATTTCTCCCGTCTGCTCTGGGCCAGCCTAATCGGGTTTTGGGTGTTTGCCGAGATCCCGGATGGGTGGACTTGGATGGGCGGAGCCTTGATCTTGGTGGGCGCCACCTCTGGAGCCTACGGCGAAGCCCGCCTGCCCACAATGCCGACCCAGGCCCGTACCGGCGGAGTTGGATAGCAGACAGATATCCTCTGCCAGGACTTACAGCCGAGGGAGAACAGGGCTGGAGCTGGTCAGGTCTGTGGTGGTAAGGGCCACCAACAGGGCTTCTGGACTGACGGGGAAGGGCAGGTGGTGGATGTCGGATCCTGGCTGGCAGGCCACTTGGGCAGCATGCAGCAGGTCGGCGGATCCCAAGTGACCTAGCTTGAGATCCCGCAAGTTGAGGGGCAGCCCCACCTGGCGGTAGAACTCCAGCAACTGGGTACGTGCTGCCAGCGCCAACTGGCTTCCCTGCAGGATCTCTTCTAGGCGGAGCTGGGCCAAAATGCCGAAAGCCACCTTCTCGCCGTGCAGGGTGGCCCGGTGCCCCGACAAGTGGGTTAGCCCGTTGTGGACAGCGTGGGCGGCCACGGTGCGACACTTAGCCCCACCCATGCCGCCGACGATCCCCGCCAGGCAGATGCAGGCATCCACCACCTGCTTCCAAGCGGTTCCGCCCGGCTCCCTCAAGGCCGCCGCCGATTGCTGGAGGAGCAAATCCCGCAGGACGCGGGCCTGCTGCACAGCGCCAATCACCAGGGCATCTTCTGAACTGCCGCTGCTGACGGAAGACTCGTACCACTTAGCCAAGGCATCTCCGATCCCGGCTACCAAGGTGCGAGGGGGAGCCTGACGAATGAGGTCGTAGTCCAAGATCAAGGCGGCTGGGGCCTGATCCAAGGCCACATCCCGCTGAAAAGCGCCGCTGTTGGAGTAGATATTGGATAGGGCACTCCAGGCGGCACAGGTGGCAGCAGAGGTGGGCACGGTAACCACGGGGATCCGCAGCCGGTGGGCCACCAGCTTGGCCGTATCCAGAGCCTTGCCCCCGCCTACCCCCAAGATGCCGGTTGTGGACTCCGCCATGGCTAGCGCCTGCAAACGCGCCAGCTCCGACTCGCTGCAATCTACCCCGTAGGTAGTCCAGTGAACTTGGAGGGCGGGATCCCGCGCGAAATTGCGCTGCAGAGGGGACTCAACCACAGCCAAGGAGCGTTCCCCCCCGATCACCAGCACACGGGATCCCAGTACCGCAAGGGGCACAGCTTCCAGAATGCCGCTGCCGCGGTACAGCCGACCTGGGGCCGGAATGGCAAGATCCAATTGGCAAGGAGAGGCGCTTAGCATTGCAAGAATGGGCGAGAAAAAGGACTCCGTCCCGCTATCGCGGTAGCTCAGTGTCCGTGAATACAGATAACGATCCTAGCCGCAAAAAGGGCTGCGCACCGCTGGCGCGAACGCAGATGGCTCACCCAAGGTCTGGCTATAGTTAAGCTGTTCATCCCCTCAACTCTGCAGCCTCTAAGGTCTCTGGCCCCCTGACACGTTCGCAGAAGTGTCGCGTAGCGACAACAGTTCTCAGCAAGGGATCCCACCATGAACCCCACAACTCAACATCAGCTCATGCTCAAAATTGTGGCCGGCTCTGCTTGGGCCGATGGGCATTTGGAACCCCAGGAATTGGCCTACTTGGGATCCCTGCTGCGCCGCTATGGTTTGGAGCACGATACCGAGCTGCGAGAAGTAAACTACCCGACCCTGACCTTCGCAGTACAGGGCGGGCTTTCGGTAGCCCTGCAGTTGGCAAGCCAACCACGAGCCTCTGGGGTGGTTTACAGCACCCCCAATCGACCGTTACCAGTGCCTTAAACAACCGTTTCTGGTGTCCGCAGTACAATTATAACCATGGAGGCGGACTTTCCTCTCGACACCGACCCTACGGGTACAGTGCGGGGCTCCTGCGATTTCTAGCTGATCCAAGAGCCCATCCCGATGGAGCAAACCGAGCGCTGGATGGCCGATTATCTAGCCCAGGCCAGCGAAACCGAGCGCATGCAACTTTTGGGAGCAATCGGCAACCTGATGATGGCCGACAACACGGTCTCTCCAGAAGAGCACACCCTCTTGGATGACTACTACACCCTCATGGCAGGGATCCCGGCTCGTCCAGAAGCTGCACCTAACCTGGTGAAGGGCGTTGGGCAATTTTTCCGGCGCGTGGCCAAGGCTGTGGGGGGCAGGTGAGCGGGAAATCTGCGCTCTGGGCTTCAAGGATCCATGCTTTTGGAGAGCTCCTTCCCTTGCTGCTCCGCACCGCTGGCGCAAGAGTGTATCAGTCTGTACAGTTGTTCCCCAATGGTCTGGATCCCACTGACAATGCGCTCCTCGGGTTGATAGCTGAAGGCCAGGCGCAGAGCATGGTCTCCTTGGCCGTCGGCAAAGCAGTGGGTGCCCGGCAGGAAGGTGACCCCCAGGGCACGGGTAGCCTGCAACAAGGTGCTGGCGCTTAGGAAAGGGGGTAGCTCACACCAAACGAAAAATCCACCCCCAGGGGCCTCCACCTTGACTTCGGGCGGAAAATATTGAGCGATGGCCTCCAGCATCACCTGGCACTTTTCTCGGTAGCGACGGGTGAGGAGTTGAATGTGGCTTTGCAGACGGCCCTCCCCGCAATAGCGGGCCACCACCCGGCCCAGAAAGGGCCCCAGGGATCCCTCGCTGCGAAACATCTCCAAGCGGCGGATGATCTCAGGGTGACCACAGGCCCAGCCCACCCGTACTCCCGGCACCACAATCTTGGAGAAGGTGCCCACGTGCAGAACCCAGCCTTCCCGATCCAGCGCAGCCAAACTGGGCAAGGGATCCCCGGCAAAGCGCAGGTCGTAGTAGGCCTCGTCCTCCACCACCACCACACCGTACTCAGCTGCCAACTGCACCAATTTCTGCCGCCGTGGCCCAGAGAGGGTGCAGCCTTTGGGGTTTTGGAAGGTGGGAATGGTATAGACAAATCGGGGGCGGATCCCTTGGCGAGCCAGATCGCGCAGCACCTCTTCCAGGCGATCCACCACCATGCCTTCCCCATCTACCGGAATCGAGATCAGACGCGCTCCTGCCGCCGCAAAACGGCTGACAGCCCCCATGAAGGTGGGCCCTTCCACAATGACTACATCCCCCGGCTCCACGAAGACCTGAGGCAACAGGCCGAGGATCTGCCCAGAGCCATAGCCGATCAGTAGGTTTTCCGGCTGGGCCTCTACCCCTCTATCCCGCATCAACTGCAGCACCACGTCGATCAGCCCGGCAAACGTGCCGCCGTAATTGAGGGCATTGTCCCCATCCTCTGCCAACACCTCCGCCGTGGCCCGCGCCAAGTCGGCCTTGGGAAACAGGCGCGGATCCGCCAGCCCAAAGGTAAAACTGGTAACCACTGGCACCGCCCCTGGGATCTCCGCCCCGAAAGGAGAAGGGATCACAGCCTGAGCCCGTTGGGCAAAAAGGGTTTGCAACAAGGGCCGCGAAGTGCTACGCGGTGCCGATGCGGACGAGGTCTGGGTCATGGCAAGCAAGAGAAAGAATACCTTAGGCCAATGCCTGCCACGATAACAAGAAAGAACTGCCCAGGAGTAGGGATCCCAAAACCCGCCGCCAGCTCCGGTAGGGGATCTCAGCCAAGACGCCGCCGGCGCTCAGGCATAGGAAGGGGAGCACCACCAAACCCCAGCGAGCACTTTGCTGCAGGGTGTTCACTTGGGGATCCCAAAACACTGCTGCCAGCACTCCCACCCAGAGGACATGGCCCAAGCCGGCCAAGCTGAGCAGGGCTTGTTGCCGTTCCGCCCAAGGCCAGCCCAGCCGCACCAAGCTCAACCCCAAGGGCAGCATCAAAGTAGCCAAAACGGCCAAGCCACCTTGGGAGCTGAGAGGATGGGGAATCACCTCAGCAGAGGTAGCCGGCAAATTAAACCGTCCCAGCCAGGAAAGCCCCATCACCAGCAGCAGCAAAAGCAGTCCTGATATTCCGAGCCGCTGACGCGAACGCAACGGTTGCCGTGGCCACTGCTGGCTCGTCCACAGCCCCGCCCAGAGCAGAGCCAAGGGCCAAACCTTATAAGACAGGGCACAAGCTAAGGCCAGACCCCACCAGCGCAAGGTGGATCCCGGCCCAACACCACAACTGCAAAGCAAAACCAGGCTGCCCAAAATCTCGCTGCCTGGCTCCAACCCTTGGGTCAACACCCAGGGGCTGAGTCCCCATAGACCGGCACTCCAGAAGTTGCCCCAGCTCCAGCACAACAGCAGAATGGCCAAGCAGGCCATAGCTGAGAAGATGTGCAGGATCCCTTCAGCCGAGATCCCGGTTCCCTGAGCCAACCAGGGCAGTAGCCCGTCTGCAAAAGTGCTCCGCACCACTGACGCGAACGAGTGGTAGAGAGGCAGTTCCGGTTGGACAAAAGTCAGGGATCCCTCAGAACTGCTCACCGGCAAAACGCGCCACCACTGCAGAGGAGCCGGTTGCCCCCAAGAGCGGAGTCGCTGCCCCAAAAGAAGGCCCATCCCTCCCCATAGCAGCCAGTGGCCCATGAAACCAAAACCAACCAAACGCCGACGGCGATGGTTGTCCCTGTTGGACGACCCCAGGTGGGGAAATGAGCCGCGGGGCAGCCGCCTGCCCGGGCGGGGTGTGGCGGGGGGAAACTTCATGGGTACACCCTAGCCTGTTCGCATGAGCAGTGCAGAGCACTATCCCTACACGGGGTGGGCCCTCGACCGGCAGCAGAACATCCGACGCCCTCTACTCTTGGCCGGTTGGGGAGAAAAAGTGCCCCTTCGTTACTTCCAAAAGAGAATCTCCCCGCGTGACATACTCCCGCACTCATGCTGACGCAAAGCGCTCCGCGCCGCTAGAGAGAAGGTCTAGTCAACTCTAGATCGCCCGTCAAGGGGCAACCCGACTGTTGCCAGCGGCGGATGGCCTGGGCAGTGAGTCCATTCGTGACATCGCGAATGGGGATCCCCGATCCGGTTACCTGCAGACGCACCAACCGCCAGGGATCCCCAGGGTTAGCCCGCAGGACATAAGCCTCGTAGGCCAGTTGCAGAGTTTCGCTACGCCGACCGGCCAAGGGGTTGGCGCTGCTTTCCGCAGGGGTTGCCAAGACCAAGCGGCGCTCCAACGTGGTGAAATACAGCCGAAAAGCTTCTGGAGAAGCAGTTGCGGTGTCCGGCAAAACCGGAGCCAGCTCCTGTTGGCGTAAGCGGGCCGGAGACCCTGGAGAGAGCATTTCAACCTCCGGCTTCCCCACCAGCACAACCTGAAACTCAGAGCGGGAGCGGCTCAAGGCCAGATTGAGAAACAAAGGCAACTGCTCCGTTAGAGCCTCAGCCCAAACCTGAGGAGCAGCCAGGCAAGTTTCCCCTCTTGCCGGAACGAAATGCTCCGCACCCCTAACGCGCCCAGGAGTGCTGACCAGGCCCAAAACCACCGACAAACCGACTCCTAGCCAACGCCTCCTGCCGGATCCAGCCGGCCTTTTTTCAGGGATCCACCGGACAAGCCTATGGTATCGTTGCATCACAGAACCACCAGGACAACATCAGGCCAAACCATCTCCCCACCCTCTCAGCTAGCAGCATCCCACAAGGCTTGGAAGCGCCGCAAGGCGGCCACGGGATCGGGAGAAGCGGTGATGGGGCGGCCCACCACCAGATAATCGGCTCCTGCCCGCAGAGCTTCGTCGGGCGTGCAGATGCGCTGTTGATCCTCGTCTCCATCCCCCGCCTTGGCTTGGCCCAGACGGATCCCGGGAGTAACCAGCAAAACCTCCGGCCCCAAAGCTTGGCGCAACCGCGAGACCTCCTGAGGAGAGCAAACCAGTCCAGTAAAGCCTTGAGCTTGAGCCAGCCGGGCCAAATGCAACACATAGTCGGCGGGATCCATCTCGATGCCCAGTTCCTGTCGCACCTGCGGGGGGCTGATGCTGGTTAAGAGGGTAACCGCCAACAGCCGACAAGAACTGCCCTGGGCGGCTGCCACGGCTGAGCGCAACATAGCACTGCCACCGGCGGCATGGACGGTGAGCAGATCCACTCCATAGCCGACGGCCACCTCCGTAGCCCTCCCCACCGTGTGGGGAATGTCGTGCAGCTTCAAATCCAGGAAAATGCGCTTGCCCCTTTCCTTGAGAGCCTGCAGGATGGAAGAACCCGCAGCAGTGAACAACTCCAGACCCACCTTCCACCACAGCACCTGCGGCAAGGAGTCCACCCACTCCAAAGCCTGCTCTTGAGAAGGAGTATCCAGCGCAACAATCAGGCGGTCACCCTTCATCGGGGCTCATTCCGAGGCTCGTAGTGGGGACAGCCCTCACAGGGGCCGCAGGGGTTGACGGCGCAGCGCAACTCTGGAGAATGGGCATTGTAGCGGCAGGTGGGATCCCCGATGTATTCTGGCGGCGAAGCCACGTAAGTGTAAACAACCACACCCCCAAATCCTATCGGGCTGACGAAGAAACGACTGGTGGTGAAAGATTCGCCAGAAGGGTTGAGGGTTTCCTCAAAGGGTTCTGGCTCAGGCTCCAGCTCCACTTCCTCCTCCAGATTCCAGAGGGCTTCCCACTGCCTAAGGGTTTCCTGTAAAGGCACAGCCAAGTGCTCTGCCAGCTCCATCAGGGCAGTCTCCAAAGAGGCCAAACTTTCTTCGGCCACTTGGGCAAAGGCTGCAACCCATTCCTCCAAAAGTTTCTCAAAATCCATGCAGCAGCGACCTAGAGGCTCCTTCTTCACCTTACCGCCAGCCTGGGCAACCTTTAACTTCCTCCCCGGCAAACGGCATCCACTAGAGCTTGATTCACCAATGGAAACAGCTCCGCCAGTTCTTCTGTGGAGAGGTTTCCGGTGCAGACATTGGCGCGAATATGCCACTCTGCCCACATTTGCGCCGAAGGAGCAGCAGGATCCCGGCCCTCCTCAGAACCTGAACCGCCCACAGGTACCCGAGGGAGGCTGCGTCCCGACCCAAGGTTCAGTTGCAGTACGCTGTCACGGTTGATGCCAGTCAGCGAGGTTTGAGCGTTAGCCTCCTCAAGGAAAGCGAGAGAGAAAGCCAAAGCCATCCCAGCTAATCCCCAGAAAACAGCGCGGTAAACCATGGGATCTCCAGTAGTTAGATAGAGCATGACTCTAGTCAATAATAAGCTCAACTATACTGAAAATAATGTATAATATGTTCAGTACGGATTACTACCAGTTGATCTTTCTGTTTACTTTCGAGTCTGCCAACATGGTAGCCAAAGCAAAGCAGAAAATTGGTAGTAAGATGACACGGAAACTGCGCTTTGGGTGTTCTACTCAAAGCTTTGCGGGATACCGCCATTCTGTTTGGAAACAAACAGAATGCTATCGCTGCATAGTTGAACGGTGATGTTCAGCAGTGTTCAGCGTAAATGTATCAGCCCTGTCTTGAGCGCAATTATAGCCACTACTTCCCGTTCCTCCGGGCAGAACTGGGTCAAGTCTGCCTACGACCGCAGGCCGATTCCCGACCACTGCACGCAATGACGGCCCTGCTCATCCTTCAGGGATCCATCGCGGCGGTAGGAAAAGAAATCTTGGGGTTGGCTGAGGGTGCAATGGGGGCTGACGGCAATGTGTTCAGGGGGGATCCCTTTGGCTTGGGCTTGGGCACCGTTGACCCAGCGCAGATCCAGGCGAACCTTGCCAGGCAGAGGATCGGGCAACAGGGCGGCGCGGGCATCCAGCCCCGGGGGTAAACTGTTCAGCACCAGCTCCGCCACCGCTTCTGACACCTGATAGACCGACCCCGAAATGGAAGGCCCGATGGCCACGCGGATCCCAGCAGCAGGGATCCCCGCCTGTAAAAACTCCTGCAGCACCTTGGACAAGATCCCCGCAGCAGTGCCTCTCCACCCGGCGTGAATGGCCGCCACCCATTCTCGACTGGCCACCAAAATCGGCACACAGTCAGCGGTGCAGACCCAGGCAGAATCTCCTTGGCGGCGGGCAATGACCGCATCTGCCTGAGAACGGGTAGAGATCTCTTGACCAACAGAGCAGTCCTGCTCTCGTTTGTGTCCAAAGGTTTCGGTGATCCCATCTGCCCAAACCCAGTTGCAGCCATGCACCTGATGGCCCCACGCGGCCTGTTCAGGGGGCAGTTGCAGCCGGGCGGCCAACTGAGACGGGGGATGGGGATGACCTTGGCGAGAGCCAAAAGCGTGAGGCCACTCCGCCAAAAGCTGACACTCCAGCCAGCGCCATCTCTCTGCCTGCTGCCAAACCCACAAGGCGGAGCCACTCATCGGCGGGAGCTACCCGGACCAGCAATCGGCGGGGATCCTTGAGACCGATGTTGGGCGTGGAGATGACCCACCCGCTCTTCCAAACACATCTTTAGCTCGGCAGGGTTAAACAGCATCGGCAAAAAATGAATGCTTTTGGTTTCTCGGAAAAAGAACAACACCGGCAGCGGCGGCCAGAAAATTTGCCAATCCTGCCACTCGCTGTAGGGAAACTCGCGGATGCGCTTGGAGCCGCTGTAGACCTGCAGCGCCGTCCTGGTAAAGGCCAGACCGATCAGAGAGGTCTGCACCATCAAAAACAGGCCAAACAGGCCCACCCCTAGCCCCGCCCAAAACGAAAGCCAGAACAGCGGCACCGCCAAAGCCAACACCGACAGGCTGAGGCGAAAATCCGGAGTCAATAGATGGGCAGAATTGGGCCTGATCATGCCCCACTCCTCCTCTCAGGGATCCCAGACCCATTCTAGGCCGCCTCGGCAACTCTTCAGAAGTCAGAGGATCTGTAGGACATAGAGGAGAGAGCCTCTTCTCGAAATCAGGGAACGAGGGGCAAACCGAACCCGTTTTTTGAGTTATCCCGAAAAATACTTGGGATCCTGGGGAAATTGGGGTTTGCCATTGAGCTTCTTCCCACAGCTGGCCGATACAACCGCGCAGGCGGGATGGAATCCTCGCGTAGCTCTCAACTGAGGGCCTCACCGCGTGCGATGGTATACGATAAACTCCAGAGTTCCGCAAGTTTACAGATCAGAACCGGCGAGACATCCCTCGCTCACCCAAACACGGCCTGGGGAAAACCGACATAATACGGATATAACGAGTGCTTACTGCTAACCCGCACAATTCGTTGGGCCTCTCCATGCCTCTCGACCCTCTCTCTCAGTTGCCAGAGGAGCCAACCACTCAGATCCCCTTGGAGTTTTACGAGCGCAGACCCCAGCCTGAGGCAACTGCGGCCTTTCTAACGGTGCTCAGCGGCGCCAATGTGGGCATGACGTTTCCCTTGGCGAGGGGTGGAGTTTTGGGGCGCAGCCACCGCGCGGACATTCAGCTCTTGGATCACGCCGTCTCCCGGCAGCACTGTCGGCTGGAAAGAGAAAGTGAGGGTTATGTCCTCACCGACCTGGAGAGCCTCAACGGCACATATGTTAACGGCGAGCGCGTCAGCCGCGTTCTCCTGAAGGATGGAGATCGCATTCAAGTGGGGGCCAGCACCCTCAAGTTTGCCTACTACGACGCGGCAGAAGAAGCCTTCTTTTTGCAAATGGCCACTGCTGCCCTCTATGACCCGCTAACCGGTCTGTATAACCGACGTTTTTTCCTGAAGCAACTGGAGCTGGAGATCCCCTTTGCCCTTCGCCATCGCATTCCCCTCCACGTGCTCTATCTGGATTTGGATGGGTTTAAGCAAATCAACGACCGCTGGGGGCACTGGGCTGGGGATCAAACCTTAATCCAGGTGGCGCGGCGATTGCAAGCTCACGTTCGCCAAGACGATCTGGTGGCCCGCTTGGGGGGCGATGAGTTTGCCCTGCTGGTGCGCGGGATCCCGAACTCGCAGATCCTAGGGCTGGCAGAACGCTTGCGGCAGGCTGTCCAGACCCTGTTGGTGCAGGCGGGGACGGAGACCATCTCCCTAAGCTGCAGTGTGGGCATCGCCTCTCTGCTGGAGCTGGGAGAGGGAACTGACCCACAAAGTCTGCTGGCTGCTGCCGACAAGGCCCTCTACCAAGCCAAAGCTGAGGGGGGTAACCGAGAGACTTTGCTGTAGTTCAGGGCCAACTGCTGGAGTTTAGGATCCCTCTACCAAGCTGGCATAGGCTTCGGCACTCATGGTGTCTTCCAAGTCTTCGGGGTTGGCAATGCGCACCTTGATCAGCCAGCCATCGCCATAGGGATCGTCGGCAAGGCTTTCGGGGCTCTCCACCACCGCTGTATTCACGGCCACCACCTCTCCAGAAAGAGGGGCATAGAGATCTTCGACGGCTTTGACCGATTCCACCGAGCCAAAGCTTTCCCCTTTTTCAATCTCTGTCCCTTCTTCGGGCAAGCCCACGAAAACGATATCCCCCAGTTGATCGACGGCATAAGCCGTGATCCCAATCACCGCAATATCATCCTCAACATGGATGTACTCGTGGGTGTCCACGTAGCGCAGATGGGATGGATACTCCAGGGCCATGCCGGTTCTCCCATAAACTCAGTGGATTATTCTAGGGTCAACCCTTGAAGATGGTAAAGAGCGGATCCCAAGCCCGGCCCGCTAGAGAAACTCCATCAGCAGCCGATTGACCGTTTGCGGAGCTTCCTGCTGCGCCCAATGGCCGCATTCGGGGATGTACTCCTTGCGCAGGCCGTTGGGGAAAAAGGGATCCATCCCCTCGGTTAGCTCGCGGCTGAGGGCAAAGTCTTCTTCTCCCCAAATCAGCAGGGTGGGGGCGAGGATCTGCCGCATGGGCTGCAAAAACAGGTTCTGCAAGGTGGGCAGGTTAAACAGCTGGCGGTAGTAGTTGAGGGCAGAGGTGAGAACCTTGGGTTTGGAGAGGGCCTCTTGGTAGAGCTTGAGGTCGTGGCGGGTGAAGGCGCTTTTGCGCACCGAGGTTTCCTGGAAAATGCGGCGCACCCAATCTCCCAAATCCCACTGCAGCACCCACTCTGGCAGCCAAGGCAATTGAAAAAAGAACAGGTACCAACTGCGGCGCAGTTGATCCAAGTTGCTCAAGAATTCACGGCGAAAGCAGGCCGGATGGGGAGAATTGAGGACGGCCAGCTTGCGAATCTCCTCAGGAAAAAATTGCGCCCAGTGCCAGGCAATGGCTCCCCCCCAATCGTGGGCTACGACCACCGCTCTTCGGGCCCCAAAGTGGCTCAGCAAGCCGCGAATATCCTCGGTAAGGGTATCCAGGTCATAGCCGTGATCCGGTTTGTCGGAATCGTTGTAGCCGCGCATATCGGGTGCCACCACGCGAAACCGCTGCGCCAACACCGGAATCTGATGCCGCCAGGAGTACCAAAACTCCGGGAAACCGTGCAACAAGATCGCCAGCTCCCCTTCCCCTTGGGTGACGTAGTGCAGTTGAATGCCATTGGTAAGGGCATACCCGTGCTGCCAGGTTCCCATCTTGGCGGCTACCTCAGGAGGAAGGCGGGGGATCCCTGCTTCTGCCATGTCGTCTGCTCTCGAGCTAACCCATGATTTGGTATCCACCCATACTAACCTTTGTCGCCGGTCTTCCCTTTGCCGGCGCAGGCTTTTTGAGAGGCATCCTACGAAGAAAGCTTAAGAGAAAGTCTGCGGGTGAACAGATTAGATGAACACTAGCGCAGAAGGCCAAAGCCCAACATCCCCGCAAAGCGTTGCCATTTTGGGAGCCGGGGCTTGGGGAAGTACCCTGGCGATGCTGGCTCAGGGGCAAGGGCACCGGGTGCGGGTTTGGAATCGCCGCAAGGGCCTGGATTTGGCAGAAGTGCTCCAGGGATCCCAAATCCTCATCTCAGCCGTCTCTATGGCGGGGGTACGCCCTGTGGTGGAAGCGGTGCGCCAGGTGGGGATCCCACCGCAGGCAATTTTGGTCTCGGCCACCAAAGGGTTGGATCCACTGCAGCTTCTGACCCCTACCCAAATCTGGGGGGCCACTTTCCCGGAGCAGCCTCTGGTAGTGCTTTCGGGGCCTAATCTTTCGGCGGAGATCCGCCAAGGCTTGCCGGCAGCGGCAGTGGTGGCCAGCCGGGATCCCTGGGCCGCTGTGCAGGTGCAGTATGCCCTTTCCTCGGAGCGGTTCCGCCTCTATACCAGCAGCGATCCGCTGGGAGTGGAGCTAGGCGGCACCCTGAAAAATGTTATCGCCATCGCTGTTGGCGTGTGTGATGGCTTGCAACTGGGGGCCAATGCCCGTGCGGCTCTGGTTACCCGCGGCCTGGCAGAGATGATCCGGGTGGGATCCAAGCTGGGGGCACGGGCAGAAACCTTCAACGGCCTGTCGGGGTTGGGGGATCTGCTGGCCACCTGCCACAGCCGCTTGAGCCGCAACTACCGAGTGGGCTACGGGCTAGGCCAGGGCCAACCCTTGTCGCAGATTTTGGCGGAGATCGAGGGCACCGCCGAAGGGGTTTACACCGCTCCCGTCGTGGTCGAGATCGCTGCCCAGCACGGCATTCAGGTGCCCATCACCCAGGAAGTGCATCTGTTGTTGCAAGGGCAGACCACCCCCACCGCCGCCCTCACCCGCCTGATGGAACGTCAACTGACTTCGGAATAGGCTGCCTTCACTTCTCCCAAAGGAGGAGGGGGGTTTCTGGCATAACCGCAAATCTGCGGATGAGGAAAGTTGTTCCGCACTCTATCAGGATTTTTGCAGAGCAGGGAGATCCCAGAATGAGCGATTTGGCGGAGTTTTTTTTTCCAGAGTTTCCCTATGCTGCAGCTGTAGTTCTTCGACTTGTTCTTGCATCAACTCGGATCTCTCTGGCTCCGGGAAGGCGGACAGTAGGCCCGACAGGTTGGGCCAGGTCTTTGTTTAATTTTTTACAAAGTTATGTCCAAACGCATCCTGGTGATTGAAGACGAACCCTCCATCCGTACCTACCTGCAGAAGGTGTTGCAAAGAGCGGGGTACGACACGGTGGCGGCCACCGATGGAGAAGAGGGCTTGCAGATGGTGCGCACCCTGATGCCCGACTTGGTGTTGTGCGATGTGGTGATGCCCAAGCTGAACGGCTATGGGGTGCTGGATGCCCTGAGATGGGATCAGTCTACAGCTCACATCCCCTTCGTCTTTCTCTCCTCGAAAATCTCTCCCGAAGAGATTGAACAGGGGCTATGTTTTGGCTCCGATGCCTATCTGACGAAGCCCGTTGACCAGAAACGCCTGCTGAAAGCCGTTGCTGCCCAATTGTCTTGAGTTGACCAAAAGGCGCGGCAAGCCCCGTCCTTCAGGGCAGGGAAGGATAGCGCCGACCATAGCCGACGCCCTTTAAAAACGCAGTGCCGGCCATGTGAATATCGTTGTCATCACGCATAGGTCAAGAATACGATTGAGCGGTGCAACGACTTCAAGCCTTCAAGTACGAATTGCTGCCCAACAGCCAGCAGGAACGGCAGATGCGCCGCTTTGCTGG